>DATGXM010000557.1:0-2393 GCA_035298985.1 Azonexus sp.
GGCTGGCCGCCTGCCGCACGCCGCGCCTGACGCTGGCCCATGCCGATCTGTCCGGATTCTCGCTGTTCGAAGAGGCGCAGTATCGCGGTATCGTCGCGGCTCGGCGGGTGTTGGGCGAGGCCTGAGTCCAGCCTTTCGTCCTCGTCAGCTGCTCAGATGCCGCAGCAGGAGGTGCTTCAGTTCGTCCGGCTCGACCGGCTTGGTCAGGAAGTCGTTCATGCCCGCGGTGAGGCAGCGTTCGCGGTCTTCGGCGAAGGCGTTGGCGGTCATGGCGACGATCGGCAGCAGCATGAATTCGGGCATGGCCCGGATGCGGCGGGTGGCTTCCAGGCCGTCCATTTCGGGCATCTGCATATCCATCAGGACCAGGTCGTAGGGCTGGCGCTGGATCAGTTCGATGGCCTGCACGCCGTTGCTGGCGCTGTCGGCGGTGACGCCTTGTTCGGCCAGCAACTCGCGGGCGATTTCCTGGTTGATGAATTCGTCCTCGACGACCAGGACATGCCGGCCGGACAGCGTGGAGCGGATGGTTTCCGGCGTCAGGCCAGCAATGGTCGAGCGCAAGGCCTCCATGGCGTCGTCGCCGGGTTTCAGCACGGCGGTGAACCAGAAGCGGCTGCCCTGGCCCGGCGTGCTGCTGACGCCGACGCCGCCGCCCATCAGCTCGGCCAGACGCTTAGTGATGGCCAGGCCGAGGCCGGTGCCGCCGAATTTGCGGCTGGTCGAACTGTCCGCCTGTTCGAAGATGCCGAACAGGCGGTCGACCGACTGTTCCGGGATGCCGGGGCCGGTATCTTCGACCTCGAAACGGATCGTGACCTCGCTTTCGCTCGATGCGAGGCGCCGGGCCCGTATCGTCACCGCGCCGCGCTCGGTGAATTTGATGGCATTGCCGACATAATTGATCAGGCATTGCGAAATCCGCGTCGGGTCGCCGAGCAGGGAGTGCTTGAAGTCGTCGGCTTCGATGCGCAGCGCCAAGCCTTTTTCGCGGGCCCGTTCGCCGAGCAGCGCAACGACCCGCTTCAGGATGCCGTCGATATCGACCGCCGTTTCGTCCAGTACCAGCTTGCCGGCTTCGATCTTGGAAATGTCGAGGATGTCGTTGATGATGGCCAGCAGGTGCTGCGAGGCGGTATCGATCTTTTCCAGGCGGTCGATCTGCTCCAGCGTCGGCGCATCGCGCTTGAGCAGATGCACCATGCCGAGGACGGCATTGAGCGGGGTACGGATTTCGTGGCTCATGTTGGCCAGGAAGGCGCTCTTCGAGCGGCTGGCGGCCTCGGCACCCTGGCGGGCCACTTCGAGTTGTTCGGTACGCAGCCGGACCTGTTCTTCCAGATGGTTGCGGTGCAATTCCAGTTCGTGCGTGATGCGCCGGCTCTCGCTGATGTCCGAGAAGGCGATGACGGCACCGGCTACCTTGCCGTTACGGGTCAGGGCCGTGATGGTGACGCGCGCCGGGAAGCTGCTGCCGTTCTTGCGCCAGAAGGTGTCGTTGAAGCGCCGGGTTTTCCCGTCGCGAACCGTTCGCTGCAGGGGGCATTCGTCCGCCGGGAAAGGCATGCCGTCGGCGTGATGGTGGTGGAACAGGGTATGCGTGTTGTGGCCGAGAACCTCCTGTTCCTGGTAACCGAGCAGGGTCAGCCCGGCCGGATTGATGAAGGTGCACACGCCGTCGGTATCGGTCCCGTAGACCCCCTCGCCCAGCGTGCGCAGGATCATCTGCTGCTGCCATTCGCTTTGCTGCAGCGCCTGTTCGGTGCGTGACAGTTCGCTGAGGTCGATGTCCAGGCAATAGATCAGCGCTTCCTGTTCGGACGATTCGATGACCGCATGGCTGGAATACACCTCGACCGGGCTGCCGCCCTTGCGCATCAAGGTCAGGCGCCCGGCCGGAATGGCCGTCTTGTGCATGAACATCCAGTGCACCGCTTCCTGCACTTCGTTGCGCATAGCGGGCGGAATGATCAGGTCGAAGAGCGACTTGCCGATCGCTTCGCTCGCCGTGTAGCCATAAACCTTCTGTGCAGCATTGTTCCAGTAATGGACGGTGCCGTCCGGCAGATAGGCCTGGATGGCCAGGGCATCGACATTTTCGAAAATGGCGCGGAAGCGGTTTTCCGCCGCCACGACCTTGGCCATGGCCGCCGCGGTCAGGGCGCGCTCGGCCTTCAGTTTGCGCACGCTGCGCAGCAGGGTCAGGACGATGGCCAGCAAGGCGAGCAGGGCGATGCTGCCGCCGACGGCCACGGCAACGCCGTATTGCCGCGTGACGTCGCTCAGGGTGAATGCCGGGGGGGCATCGTAGGGAGGGAGATGGAATTGCCGCATCAGCCTGTCCACCGTCCGATAGTCGCCGGGGATCGTGAAACCGTACAGCTGGGCGGCCG
>DATGXM010000558.1:0-9236 GCA_035298985.1 Azonexus sp.
TGTCGAGCAGCCATTCCCAGCGCAGGCGGACGGCAGCAACGTAGTCCAGCGCCGCCTGGCGGCGGTCGCCGATCAGCACGTCCTTGTCGACGTTGGCGTCGCCGGCGTGCAGCGGCAGTTCGCCCTGCAGGAATTCGCTCAGCGCATCGCACAGGGCCAGCTTGTTCTGCGTGGACAGCTCGATGTTGATGCGCTCGATGCCGTCGCAGTACTCGCCCATGCGCGGCAGCGGGATGACCACGTCTTCGTTCACCTTGAAGGCGTTGGTGTGGCGCGAGATGGCGGCGGTGCGCGAGCGGTCGAGCCAGAATTTCTTGCGCGTTTCGGCATCGACGGCGATGAAGCCTTCGGCGGCGCGCAGGTTGCACATGCGGACGACTTCGGAAGCGGCGGCCATCACCGCCTTTTCGTCGTGGCCGACAATGTCGCCGATCAGCACCATTTTCGGGCGTCCATGGCGCTTGGCCTTGGTCGCGTAGCCGACGGCCTTCACATAGCGCTCGTCGAGGTGCTCGAGGCCGGCCAACTGGACACCGGCGGCATGGCCGGCACCGCCCGGCTTGAAGTAGTCGGTGATTTCGACGATGGCCGGCACGGCTTCGCGGACCTGGCCGAAGAATTCGAGACAGACGGTGCGCGAGATGGGCGGCATTTTATGCAGCACCCAGCGCGCGGCGACGATGATGCCGTCGGTGCCTTCCTTCTGCACGCCCGGCACGCCGCCGAGGAACTTGTCGGTGACGTCTTTGCCCAGCCCGACCTTGCGGCAGGCGGCGCCCGGCATGCTGAGGAGTTCTTCCTTCAACAACTTCTTGCCACTGGTATCGAAGCGCTTGAGGCGAAATTCGACCTTTTCCTGCTCGTGAATCTTGCCGTAGTTGTGGTTCAGACGTTCGACTTCCAGCCAGTTGCCGTCCGGATCGACCATCTTCCACCAGGCCAGGTTGTCGAGCGCAGTGCCCCACAGCACGGCCTTCTTGCCGCCAGCGTTCATGGCGATGTTGCCGCCGATGCAGGAGGCGGAAGCGGAGGTCGGGTCGACGGCAAACACGCGGCCAGCCAGCGAGGCAGCCTCGGAGACGCGGTCGGTGACGACGCCGGCACCGGTACGGATGGTGGCGTAGGCTTCCGTATGGCCGGGCAGGACGATGTCCTCGACCGGCCCCAGATCGATCAGTTTTTCGGTATTGATCACCGCCGAATACGGCGTCAGCGGCACGGCGCCGCCGGTGTAGCCGGTGCCGCCGCCCCGCGGGATAATGGTCAGGCCGGCTTCGAAGCAGCCGCGCACGAGGTGGCCGATTTCTTCTTCGGTGTCCGGGTAAAGGACGACGAAGGGGTATTCGACGCGCCAGTCGGTGGCGTCGGTGACGTGCGATACACGGGCGAGACCGTCAAAGGCGATGTTGTCCTTGCGCGTGTGCTTGCCGAGAATCTTCTGCACCTTGCGCCGCAGGTCTATGGTTTCGCCGAAATGCTCGGCAAAACGGTCTACGGCAAGGTGGGCCGCCTCGACCAGGCGCTTGACCTTGGCCGAACGGTCCGCATCATCCCCTTCGCTCTCGGTGCGGCGCTTTTCGACTTCCTTCAGGCGGTGACGCAGGGCATTGACCAGCGCATCGCGGCGGTCGCGGTTGTCGAGCAGGTCGTCTTCCAGATAGGGATTGCGCTGCACGACCCAGATGTCGCCCAGCACCTCGTAGAGCATGCGCGCCGAACGGCCGGTGACGCGCTCGCTGCGCAATTCGTCGAGCACGGCCCAGTTATCGGCGCCAAGCAGGCGAATGACGATCTCGCGATCAGAAAACGAGGTGTAGTTATAGGGGATTTCGCGCAGGCGGGCAGTCATGGAAGCAGCCGGGGTCTATCAAAAAGTGGATTTTAGCGTATTGCGGCGCAACACGCGGGGCCGGTAGACCGTAAACGGGGGCTTCGGTTCAGTTCGGCAGGGCGCTTTGCGCAATGAGCCAGTAACGGGCGAATTTTCCGGCCGCCATGAACAGACAACAGGGCAGCCAGTGCAGGCGCAGCCAGCCGGCAGCGAGACACAGGGCGTCGCCAATCACAGGCGCCCAGGCGAGCAGCAGAGCCGGGCTGCCCCAGCGCTCCAGCTTGTCCTTGTGGGGCACGGTTTCCATTTTCTTCCAGCGCGGCAGGGCATAGCCGCACCACCATGAGGTCATGCCGCCGGCAGTGTTGCCTAGCGTAGCCAGTGCCAGGGCCGGGCCGTATTCGTCGGGATGCAGCTTGAGAAAACCCCACAACAGGGCCTCCGAGCCGCCGGGGAGCACCGTCGCCGACAAAAAACTGGCGGCCAGCAGGCCCCACAGACCGCTTTCCGCCGTGACGTTTAGCCACTCCACCCGTAGAATCTCCCTTTTGCTTGAATGAGTTGCGCCCCATGCACCCGGATTATCTCGAAAAAGTTCTCAACGCACAGGTTTACGACGTGGCGGTCGAAACGCCACTCGAACTGGCCGGTAACCTTTCCACCCGGGCCGGCAACAAGATTCTGCTCAAGCGCGAGGACATGCAGCCGGTGTTTTCCTTCAAGCTGCGCGGCGCTTACAACAAGATCGCCGGCCTGTCGGCGGAGAAGCTCAAGCGCGGCGTGATCTGCGCCTCGGCCGGCAACCATGCGCAAGGCGTCGCCCTGTCGGCGGCCCGGCTGGGTTGCCGGGCGGTTATCGTCATGCCGGAATCGACGCCGGGCATCAAGATCGACGCCGTCCGCCGGCGCGGTGGCGAGGTCGTGCTCGCCGGCTCGTCCTACGACGACGCCTACGCCAAGGCGCTGGAACTGGAGAAGACGGAAAAACTGACCTTCGTCCATCCCTTCGACGATCCGGAAGTCATCGCCGGGCAAGGCACCGTGGCCATGGAAATCCTGCGCCAACACTCGCGCCACGACGGGCCGATCCATGCCGTGTTCTGCGCCATCGGCGGCGGTGGCCTGGCCGCCGGGGTGGCCGCCTACATCAAGCGCCTGCGTCCGGAAATCAAGGTCATCGGGGTCGAGACCTTCGACGCCGATGCGATGAAGCAGTCGCTGGCTGCCGGCAAGCGCGTGCGCCTCGGCCAGGTCGGCTTGTTCGCCGACGGCACCGCCGTCAAGTTCGTCGGCGAGGAAACCTTTCGCCTGTGCAAGGAATACCTGGACGAAGTCATCCTGGTCGACACGGACGCCATCTGCGCCGCGATCAAGGACGTTTTCGAGGATACCCGCTCGATTCTCGAGCCGTCCGGTGCGCTGGCCGTCGCCGGAGCCAAGGAATACGCCCGGCAGCACAAGCTGAAGGACAAGAACCTGGTCGCCGTGACCTCCGGCGCCAACATGAATTTCGATCGCCTGCGCTTCGTTTCCGAGCGCGCCGAATTCGGCGAGCGCCGCGAGGCGGTTTTCGCCGTCACGCTGCCGGAGAAGCCGGGCGCCTACAAGAAATTCCTGGCACTGATCGGCAACCGCAACGTCACCGAATTCAACTACCGCTACCACACCGAGCGCGAAGCCCATGTCTATGTCGGCGTGCAGGTCGCCGACCGCAAGGAATCGCTGAAATTGGTGGACAGCCTGCAGAAGCACGGCTACCCGACGCTCGACCTGACCGACGACGAGATGGCCAAGAACCACATCCGTCACATGGTCGGCGGCCATGCCCCGCACGTCTGCAACAACGGCATGAGCGAGCTGATCTACCGCTTCGAATTCCCCGAGCGGCCGGGTGCACTGATGAATTTCCTGACCCAGATGAGCGCCGGCTGGAACATCAGCCTGTTCCACTACCGCAACCACGGCGCCGACTACGGTCGCGTGCTGGTCGGCATGCAGGTACCACCGGGCGAAATGACCCAGTTCAAAGCTTTCCTGAAGAACCTCGGCTACGCCCACTGGGACGAAAGCGCCAACCCGGTCTACAAGCTGTTCCTCGGCTAAGGCCCGACGCTCAGGCCAGCCAAGCCTGTACCGCCCACAGCGCCACCATGCCGGTGGCGATGGTCGCCAGCACGCTGCGCGTCAGCCGGGCGACGATCAGTGCCACCAGCGCCGCCCAGAGCCGGGGATTGCCGGGGGTCAGGCTGATGCCGCCATCCACCGACAGGATTTCCGGCGCAATCAGCGCGCCGAGGATGGCTGGCGGCACGTACCGCAAAATAGCGGCAATACGCGGGTCGTCCGGCAGATGATGGCCGAAGGCGATGAACGACAGCCGGATCAGGAAGGTGACCAGCCCGCAGGTGGCCATGGTCAGCAGCAGCACAGTCGTACTCATCGGGGCTCGCCGTCGAAACGCGACATGAACAGCCCCCAGGCAATGCCGATCGCTGCCGCGGCGAGCAAGCCCAGCTTGTTTGGCAGGACCAGGGCCGGTATCACCGCGCCGGCCGCGGCAATCGCCGCCCAGGCGTCGCTGCGTCTATGCACCGACAACACGAGCAGGGCGATGAAGGTCAGGGCAATGGAGAAATCCAGCGACCAGGTGGCCGGAATCGCCTCCCCCACCAACACGCCAGCCAGAGTCGATAGCTGCCAACCGGTCCACAACGTCACCCCGGTGCCCAACAAGAAAAAGTGGCGATGCGGCGTTGGCGGCCCGTCGCGCAGGCGTTTGATCGCTGCGGCAAAAGCTTCGTCGGTTAGCAGGTAGGCGAGCAATAGTTTCCAGCGCCAGGGCAGGGCACGCAGATATTCGGCAACCGCCGCGCTATATAGCAGGTGGCGCAGGTTGACCACACCGACGGTGGCGACCGTGACCGGTGGCGGAGTGGCGGCACCCCATAGCTGGGCAAAAACTACCTGGGACGAGCCGCCAAAAATCAGCGAGGAGCTGAGCACCACGGCCCAGTCCGGCATGCCGACCGCCAGGCCGAGCACTCCGAAGATCAGGCCGAAAGGAACCACCCCGAGCAACAAGGGCAACTCGGCGCGCACGCCGGCCAAGAATTCGCTACGCGGAGAGTCCTCGAACATGAGCTACAGGGAAAGAAGCAAAGCGTCATGCTAGCCGAAACGGCTTTCGATGCAGCATTCCCAGAGTTTTACCCAATGAAATAAAATATTAATTGGTAATTAATTCAGGCAGGCTATTATTACCCAACATTATTAGATCTAATTGGGTAAATCATGAAGGCCATACCCTTATATCGCCGTCACGAAGCTGCTTTTTGCACTCAATACGGGGGCTTGAAAGAGCGTACACTCACCGCGGGAGCTCTGTTGCCCGGGACTCCGGGTACACTGCATCGGCGAAAAGGGACGGGTTATGCATATTGGTATCGCGTCTATTACCCGACACCGGGGCGACAAGCGGAAACCCTGGTTGGCCGCCATGATGATGTTGCGGCAGAAATGGCTATGCGCCAACGCATGGCCTTCGCTGTGTGGAGCAACCGGCAGGTAAGCGACTTGCGCAAGCTGGGCTTTGCGGCGGCCGACAAGGACGTCGCCCGCGTTCTGGTCGAGTTGCACAATCTCGGCGCTTTTTCGGGCGGCCTGATCGTGGTCGGCAGTTTGGCCCATATGGCCTGGCAGAACGAGTTGGGCATCGAGGTCCGAACGCGCCGGGAAGGTGTCCGTTCAGCAGCCCGGCAAGCGGTTCTGGAACTCGGGGCCACGCGCGCTTTTATGGAGTCGCCGCTGGCCGGCACGCTGCCGTTTACGCCACTTCCCGGCGAGCCAGCCAGGACCGTCGCCCGGCTCGGCGGGGTAGACGGCCTGCCCATTGAATTCCGCATTCCCGGCAACGACATGGCCAGCGACATGAAAGACAGCCTCACGGTCGCCGGCGGCAGGTGGTCGGCCCGCAATGGTCCCTTCTACGAATTTCTGCTCGAATCGCCTGAATCCGGCGCCTTGCTCGCCGGCGGCCATTGCATTCCGGTATTGCTGCCGCAGGCGGCACGCCTGGTCTGGCATACGCTGTTCCTGAGCAGCCAGACCGACCGGCTGCCGGCCCAGGTGGCCTGGGAACGCCAGCAGTCCCTTGCGCTGGGTGCGGCCCTGATCGACGACGATCCCTGGGCACTGCTAACCGCCTGGGAAAAAGCGCCGGCGGCCATGACCGCCCCGATACGCCCACTGCGTGCCAGCTTGCTGGCCAAACTGGCCGGCCACCCGGAACTGCGCGACCTGTTCGACGATTGCCTGCGCGGCGATTGACCAGCAGCTGACAAAGCCGGGGCGACACAAGCAAGTTCGCTAACGAGGGCCGCTTTCGACAACGCGCCCTCGATTTGGCTTCATACGGGTTCTCTCCACCGCCTGTACCCGTCGGGTACCCCCGCCAATCGTGGTTATATTCATCTAAGAATTGATTCTTTTGCGGAATAGGTCTCGCCGCCTAGACTGCGGTGATTCGCCGTTGGACCGGCGCCCCCGAAAAAGCAGGAAACACCATGCCCCTGACCGATCTGATCCGTTATTTCAATATGGCCGACCAGGATGGCGACAGCACCCTCTACCAGGAAAAGGGGCGAGCCGCCGCCTGGCATCGCGGGCTGCGCCTGGGTTCGCACTTTCGCCCCATCGTCAATTTGAGCGCCGACCGCATCGTCGGCCACCAGGCGCTGCTCGTTGCCAGCCTGGCCGACGGCAGCGCCATCAGTCCGACAGACGCCTATGCAGCATGCGAGTCCGCCGAAGCGGTGGTCCATTTCGATCGCCTGTGCCGCACCCTGCATGCCCTGAATTTTCTCGCCCAGCAGCGCTACGCCGGCGGCTATCTGCAGATGGCGGTACATCCACGCCACATCCAGGCTATCCCGAACCAGCACGGCCTGGTCTATGAAGCCATCCTGAAGCGTTGCGGACTGGCGCCCCAGGACATCGTGCTGCATATCGACAACCCGACCACGGGGGCTTCGCCCGCCATGGCGGCGGCGCTGGCCAGCTACCGGCTGCGTGGCTATCGCCTGGCGCTGAGCGCTCCGCTTGGCACCTCCGCCAGCTGGCCGCTCTCGTTCGTTCCAGACATCGTGCAAATCTCAGCGGACCACGAACTCGCCGGCCTGGAAGCCCTGCAGCGCGATGGCGTCAGCATCGAACTGGTCGGCATCGACAGCGGTCTTATTTACCAGCAGGCGGCAAGCGCCGGTATCGCGCTCGGGCAGGGCGACCTTTTCGGCTTGCCGCAGGCCGATTGCCGCCCCACACACGGCAAGGGCAGAGTCGCCTACAATGCAGCGTCCCCGTTCCGGAGCCCACCATGAAAATTGCCAATAACGTCACCGAACTGGTCGGCAACACGCCGCTGGTCAAGCTCAACCGCGTTACCGCCGGCTGCGGCGCCACCGTCGTCGCCAAGCTGGAATTCTTCAACCCCGGCCACAGCGTCAAGGATCGCATCGCGGTCGCCATGCTCGACGCAGCGCAGGCGGCCGGCAAGATCGGTCCGGATACCGTCGTCCTGGAACCGACCTCGGGCAATACCGGCATCGGCCTGGCCATGGTTTGCGCCGCCCGCGGCATCAAATGCGCCTTCGTCATGCCGGAAACCATGAGCCGCGAGCGCAAGCTGCTGCTCAAGGCCTACGGCGCCGAACTGATCCTGACGCCGGGGCCGGAAGGCATGGGCGGGGCCATCGCCAAGGCCAAGGCGCTGGCCGAAAGCGATGCCAAATACTTCGTTCCGCAACAGTTCGAAAACCTGGCCAATCCGGAAGTCCATCGCAACACGACGGCCGAGGAAGTCTGGCGCGACACCGACGGCCAGGTCGACATCTTCGTTTCCGGCGTCGGCACCGGCGGTACGGTGACCGGGGTGGGCGAAGTGCTCAAGGCGCGCAAGCCGGGCGTCAAGATTGTCGCCGTCGAGCCGGATGCCTCGCCGGTATTGTCCGGTGGCCAGAAGGGTCCGCACCCGATCCAGGGCATCGGCGCCGGTTTCGTGCCGGGTGTGCTGAATACCGCGGTCTACGACGAGGTGATCCGCGTCAAGAACGACGACGCCTTCGCCGTCGCCCGCCAGATGGCGACGGAAGAGGGTCTGCTGGTCGGCATTTCGTCCGGCGCCGCGACCTGGGCCGCGCTTGAACTGGCCAAGCGCCCCGAAAACGCCGGCAAGCTGATCGTCGTCATTATCCCGTCCTTCGGCGAGCGCTACCTGTCCACCGCGCTGTACCAGCACCTCGAGGTGTGAGCCGCTTCGACACACCCATCGACCGGCGCGATTCCGACTCCATCAAATGGGGCAAGTACGCCGGTCGCGACATTCTGCCACTGTGGGTCGCCGACATGGATTTTGCGGCGCCCCCGGCGGTGCTCGATGCGCTGCACAGGCGCATCGAGCACGGCATTTTCGGCTACGGCGGCCCCTGGCCGTCGTTGACAGAGTCAGTACTCGCTCACCTGGAAGGCGAATACGGCTGGGCTATCGAACCGGAATGGCTGGTCTGGCTGCCGGGACTGGTCACCGGCCTGAACGTCGCCTGCCGGGCTGTCGATGGCGAGGTGCTGACGGCGACGCCGATCTATCCGCCTTTCCTGTCCGCCCCGCATTTCTCCGGCCGCAAGCTCAATCGCTTCGCGCTGGCCTGCCGGGACAACCGCTGGCAGTGGGACATGGCCGCGCTGCAACAGGCGACCGGCCCGGCGAGCAAGCTGTTCCTGCTCTGCCACCCGCACAATCCGGTCGGCCGCTGCTGGGACCGCGACGAATTGCTCGCCCTGGCCACCCATGCCGAAGCCAACGACCTCGTTGTCTGCTCCGACGAAATCCATTGCGGCCTGATCCTCGACACCGACAAGCGCCACGTCCCATTCGCCAGCCTGTCGCCGGAAATCGCCCAGCGGACCATCACGCTGATGGCGCCCTCGAAAACCTTCAACATTCCCGGCCTCGGCTGCGCCTTCGCGGTCATCGCCAATCCCGCGCTGCGCCGCCGCTTCGAGCAGGCCATGCATGGCATCGTGCCGCATGTGAATGTGCTCGGCCTTGCCGCCTGCGAGGCGGCCTATCGCCACGGCAGCGACTGGCACCGGGAAGTGCTCGCCTACCTGGCCGGCAACCGCGACCGGGTGCGCGAGGTAATCGCCGGCCTGCCCGGCGTGCAGATGGCGCCCATCGAAGCGACCTACCTGGCCTGGCTGGACGTCCGCGCACTGAAGCTGGCCAAGCCGGCCGCCCACTTCGAAGCGCACGGCGTCGGCCTGTCCGATGGGACCGACTTCGGCGCCCCCGGCTGGCTGCGCCTCAATTTTGGCTGCGCGCGGGCGACGCTGGACGAAGCCCTGCGCCGTT
>DATGXM010000559.1:0-6079 GCA_035298985.1 Azonexus sp.
AGAACGGCGCCGGCATATGCTCGAGCGGCTGGCGTTGGAGTTGCAGCGCACGCTGGATAATTTCGACCGGCAATACGGTTTCATCTCGGTGTCGCGTCTGCTCGTCGCTTCGGAGTTTGATTGCTCCGGCGTGGTCGCGGCGCTGGCCGAAAATCTCTATCTGCCGGCGCAAGCCGCCGATCTGACCGCCGTGGCGGATTTTGCCGCGATCCCCGAATTGCGCTTGGCCGAACGCCAGGCGCAGAGCCTGCTCGCTATTGGCGCGGCACTGAGGTGCGACGCATGAGCCGCAGGGCCGCCCCAGGGGCAAATGTCGGCATGAGCACGGAGGTGCGCCTGTGAGCCAGCAGATCAACCTGTTGCTGCCGTCTCTGCGCCCGCGTTTCGACTGGCTGGCCCTGCCGGTAGTCGCCACGGCCTCGCTGGCCGGTCTCGTGCTCGTTTGCCTGCTGGCAGTGCTGGGTCTCAGTCAGGTGGCCGCTCTGAAGGCACGGGAAACGGAAATCCGGAGTCAGCTGGCGACCATGCAGCAGCAGGTTCAATCACTCGGGCAGTCGCTGGCCATGCGCAAAGGCGATAGCGGGCTGGATGGCCGGATCGAGGCGGCCCGGCTGGCGCTGACCCAGCGCCAGGAAGTGCTGGCCGTCATCGAACGCGGCGACGTGACACGGGGGACTGCCTATTCCGGCTTGCTGGATGGTTTTTCGCGCCAGATTGTCGATGGCGTCTGGTTGCTTGGATTCCGGTTTGCCGACGGGGACATCGAAATTCGCGGCCGTCTGCTCAATCCGGCCCTGTTGCCGACGTATATCGCCAAGCTCAATGGTGAACCTGCCTTTGCCGGGCGACGCTTCGCCGCGCTCGACATGACGGGCTTCGATCCGGCCGATGACAAGCACGATGCTGCGGCAGCCCCGGTCAAGGCCAAGGTCCCGGTGCGTTATACGGAATTTGTCTTGCGTACCGAACTGCCGGGTGGCCAGGAGAAGGCTCGATGAACGCACTGCGCCAGCAATGGAAAAAGCTGGGCGGCAAATATGCCGCCCTGTCCCGCCGCGAGCGCTGGCTGCTGGCCATGGCCATGGTGCTTGGCCCGCTGTTGATCGGCAAGGCCCTGCTCGTCGATCCGCAGTGGGCGCGCAGCAAGGCGATGCAGAACAGTCTCGTTACCGAAAGTGGGTCGCTGACCGCCATGCAGACGCAGGCCGCCGCGCTGCAGCAGGAACTCAACACCGATCCCGATGCCGGCCGCAAGGCCGAGTTGGCCACGCTCGTGGCGCAGCGCGAACAGCTTGACCAGCAACTCAGGCAGGTCGGCTCGGCACTGGTCCGGCCCGAGGAAATGAATGGCTTGCTCGAACGTCTGCTGGCCCGCCATGCCGGCTTGCGCCTGGTCAGCCTGAAGACGCAGGCGCCGCAAAGCGTTCTGCGCGACAAAGGAGCGGCCAAGGATAGCGACGGCAAGCCGGTTGAACGTTCGTTCGATCTCTATCGGCACGGCGTCGAAATCCGCCTGGAAGGTAGCTATGGCCAACTCCAGGCCTATCTTGCCCAGCTGGAAAAACTGCCGCAGCGTCTTCTGTGGGGCGAATTGAGTTATCGCGTGATCGATTACCCGCGGTCCGAAATGACCCTGACCGTTTATACCCTGAGTCCCGACAAGACATGGCTGACCCTATGAGGCTGATTGCACTCGTCCTGCTCGCTATGGCCGGAACGGTCCTGGCCCAGTCGGCTGATCCGACGCGCCCGCCGGCCGCTTGGCTGGCACCGATCGATAATGCCGGCAAATCGGGTGGTGAAGCATCCGGCGGCATGCGCCTGCAGTCGGTGCTCATGCCGCAGGGGGGGCGCCCGGTCGCGGTGATCGGCGGCAAGACGGTGCCTTTGGGCGGCAAGCTGGACGGAGCGACGCTGGTTCGCCTCAACGAACGCGAAGCCGTATTGCAGGGGGCGGATGGGGTGACACACCTGTACCTGACTCCCGACGTTGAAAAACAGATGATTGAAACGCCCAAGCCGCGAAAAGCGGGAAAAACCGGGCCAGTGAAGGGTCTGCCATGAGCAAGATTTGGATAATCGGATTGTCGGCATTGATGCTGACCGCGTGCAGCAACCAGCATGCGCGCCGGGGCGACGCCTTTGATCGTGCCGATCAGGAACTCGCCGCCGCCGCGGCGAGCAAGGCCAGCCGGCCGTCAGGCGATGTCGTCGGCCAGGCCATGGTGCCGCCACTGCAGCTCGATCAGCCGGTGGCAGCCAAGCCGGAGCCGCGGTTCAATCTGGCGGTCAATAACGCGCCAGTGGCCCAGGTGCTCCATGCCCTGGTTTCCGGTACGCCGTACAGCATGCTGTTCCCGCCGGAACTGTCGGGTACGGTCAGCCTCAACCTCAAGAGCACAACGGTACGCGAGGCGCTCGAAACCCTGCGCGAGGTCTACGGTTATGACTACCGGATCCAGGGAACGCGTATCTACGTGCAGCCGAACAGCATCCAGACGCGCATTTTCAAGATCAACTATCTGGCCAATCGCCGCCAGGGCATGAGCGACATGCGGGTGACCGGCAGTTCGCCGGCAGTTTCGGCGCCAACGACGACGAGTGGCGCCTCGAGTGGTGCCGGCACGATGCCGGCGGGAACCACCGGGGCCCAACCGCAGCGCGCCAACGACAGTGCGCGCGTGCAGACGTCGTCGGATTACGATTTCTGGAAGGATCTCAGTTCGGCCCTCAATTCCATCGTCGGCAACCAGGAAGGGCGCAATGTCATCATCAACGCAGCTTCCGGTGTCGTGCTGGTCAAGGCGTCGCCGGCCGAACTGCGTTCAGTCGATGAGTATCTGCGGGCGACGCAACTGGTGGTCGAGCGGCAGGTCATGCTCGAGGCCAAGATCATCGAGGTTTCGCTCAACGACTCCTACCAGACCGGCATCAATTGGAGCAAGTTCGGCGGCCTGCTCAACGGCAACCTAGCTTTCGGCACCCTGGCGCCGGGTGCCACCCTGAGCGGTTCGACGACGCTGGGTGGTTCGGCGACCGGAGTGACGGCCGGCACGGTGGTCAACGCCAACCCCGGCACGAACGGCAGCCTGACTTCCTCGACAGCGGGCCGCGGCTTCTTCGGCCTGGCGTTCCAGTCGCAGAATTTTGCTGCGCTGCTCTCCTTCCTGGAAGGGCAGGGCGACGTGCAGGTGCTGTCCAGCCCGCGCATCGCGACGACCAACAACCAGAAGGCCGTGCTCAAGGTCGGTACCGACGACTTTTTCGTGACCGGCGTCAGCACCAACACGACGAGCACCGCTGCCGGTAACGTGACGACCCCGAACATTACGCTGCAGCCGTTTTTTTCCGGTATCGCGCTCGATGTGACACCGCAGATCGACGATGACGGCAACATCATCCTGCACGTGCATCCCTCGGTCAGCGTCGTCGAGGAAAAAACCAAGAACGTCAATCTCGGCGACCTCGGTACCTTCACGCTGCCGCTGGCTTCCAGCACCATCAACGAAACCGACAGCATCGTCCGCGTCCAGGATGGCAGCATCGTCGCCATCGGCGGCCTGATGAGCCAGGAGCAGAATACCAGCCGCTACGGCCTGCCGGGCATTAGCGGGGTGCCGGGCGTGGGCGCCTTGTTCGGCCAGAAGAGCGTTGTGAACAAGAAGCGCGAACTGGTTATCCTCATGCGGTCTACGGTCATCCGCGACGAAAGTGCTTGGCGCAGTGTCTCGGTCGAAGCGCAGGAGCGTCTGCAGGGGCTGGACCCCCGCCAGCAGCGCCACATCGAATGGCAGTGACTTTGAGCAGGGGCGGCTAGCGTTGTACCTCGACCATTTCGGGCTCACCGAACTGCCCTTCAGCATCACGCCGGATACCAGCTTCACGGTCCTCACGCGCAGCCATCAGGAGGCGCTCAATACCCTGCTCGTCGCCCTCCATAGCGGTGAGGGCTTCATCAAGATCACCGGCGAAGTCGGTACCGGCAAGTCGCTGCTCTGCCGCCGGCTGTTGCAGGCCCTGCCGGAGGGCAGCGTCTCCGCCTACCTGCCCAATCCTTTTCTGGCGCCGCGCACGCTGCTGCTGGCCCTGGCCGAAGAGTTGGGCGTCACGGTGGATACCAAGAGCGATGACTACCACCTGCTGAAAAGCGTCAATCATGCGCTGCTGTCCTATGCGGCGTCCGAGCGGCAGGTCGTGGTCTGCATCGACGAAGCGCAGGCCATGCCGCTGGAAACCTTGGAATCACTGCGCCTGTTGTCCAATCTGGAAACCGAAAAACGGAAATTGCTGCAGATCGTGCTGTTCGGCCAACCCGAACTCGACCGCAAGCTGGCCGAACCGTCGGTGCGCCAACTGCTCCAGCGCATTGCTTTCCACTATCGCCTGAGCGGCCTGGCCCGCGAAGAGATCGCCAACTATCTGGCGCACCGCCTGCGGGTGGCCGGCTATCGAGGCGAGAACGTCTTCGGACGGCACGCCGTGCGTTGCCTGCATCGCGCCAGCCGGGGCACGCCCCGCCTGCTCAACATCCTGGCGCACAAGGCGCTGCTGGCGGTGTATGGTGAAGGCAAGCATGCGGTGCGGGCCAAACATGTGCGGCAGGCCGCGGCAGATACCGAAGGCGCCGCATCGACCGGATGGTGGTGAGATGAGTCTGATCAACGACATGCTGCGCAACATCGAGGCCAAGCGGCCGGATGATCTGGCACGCCAGAACCTGCAGCGGGAAATCCGCGCGCTGCCCTCCGAAAAGCGCGGCGCAGGCACGGCCACGAAGGCTGTAGCATCGCTCGCCGTGCTGCTAGCGCTGGGGGCTGCCGGCCTGTATGGCAGCCGCTACCTTGACGAGCATCCCGTCAGCGCGCCGCCTCCGCCGCCAGCGACCCGCCTCGAGGTGCCGCCGCCTATCGCTGCTCCGTTGCCGCCGACACCGGCAGCCCCGATGGCCGATGGTCAGGTGCCGGCAGACGATAATCTGCGTCTTTCCTCCAACCTGGCCGTCGTGCCTTTGCCGGCGGCGCCGGTGCTGGGGGTGCCCGATCCGGTATTGCCGCCGCCGACTGCCACAAAAACCGATCCGGCGACTCCTGCAGCCCAAGTTCCCGCCCTACCGGCCGGACCGGTCAAGATCGAGAAAAGTCCGCTCGCGCCGACGCCGCGTGACCGTGCCGATGCCGAATTCCGGCGGGCCGAAACGGCGTTGGCCTCGGGCCGAAGCGGCGAGGCACAGGAAGGTCTGCGCGCGGCGCTGAAGCTCGACCCCGCATATGTCCAGGTGCGTCAGGCCCTGTTGCGTCAGCTGCTGGATGCTCGCAAGACGGATGAGGCGATGCTGGTGCTGCAAGAAGGCTTGGAAATCCTGCCGGCGCAAACCGGCTGGGCGATGTCGCTGGCCCGCCTGCAACTGGAACACGGCGACCTGGCGGCGGCCGACCGTACGCTGGCTCGCTCGCAAGGCTATGCCGAGGCCAATGCCGACTACGCGGGCTTCCAGGGCCATCTGAAGTCCCGCTTGGGAGCACAGCGCCAGGCTGTCGGGCATTATCAGCGGGCAACGCGGCTGGCCCCGGGCGAGGGGCGCTGGTGGCTGGGCTTGGGGCTGGCACTGGAAGCCGACAGTCGGCTTCCCGAGGCCAAGGACGCCCTGCGCCGTGCCATAGCGACCGGCACGCTCAACGCCGATCTGGCGGCCGTGGCCGAGCAGCATCTGCGCCAGTAAGGGGTTTTTCGCGCTTCGTCGGAAGTACGAAGCATCCCGCTGGCCTGGGGTACGGCCGTTTCAGCCCTCGTTGCGAATCAGTTCGAGCAGTTCCGCACCGTAGTGTTCGATCTTGGCGCTGCCCATGCCGGTGATGCCGGCGAGCAGGCCGTGGCTGGTCGGGCGTACTTCAGCCAGTTCGCGCAGGGTCTTGTCGTGCAGGATGACGTAGGCGGGAACACTTTGCTCCCGCGCCGTATCGGCCCGCCATTTGCGGAGCAGCTGGAACAGGGCGTCATCGGCGGCCGACAGGTCGCTGACCACGGTACGGCTGCTCTTGGCCGGAGCCGATTTGCGCCGCATCGGCCGGCGCAGTTGCAC
>DATGXM010000560.1:0-10354 GCA_035298985.1 Azonexus sp.
CGATCACCCGCTTTTCCCCGGCGATATCGAGCGGGCTCAGGCTGATTTCGACCGGGAATTCGCCGCCATCCGCTTTCAGGCCCCACAAATCCAGCCCCATGCCCATGGGGCGGGTTTTGGAATTCCGTTCATAGCCGACGCGCTGCAGGGCATGGCGGTCGCGCAGACGCTCGGGGACCAGACGTTCGAGCGGCGATCCGAGCAAGGCGCCCTTGGCGTAACCGAACATCCGCTCGAGCTGAGAATTGACAAATTCGATAATGCCCTTATAGCTGACCAGCATGGCGTCGGGCGTGGCTTCCAGAACGCCTTGCAGTCGCAATTCCGTCATCCGCCGCTCGGTAATGTCCCGCATGGCGAGGGCGACGACCAGCACGCTGCCGTCCGGGTCGGCGATGGGACTGATGCTGATATCGAAGAAACGCTGGCCGCCGTCCTGTGCCGTCAGCTCAACGGGAAGGCGCAGGGCTTCGCCATTAAAGGCCCGCTGGCAATATTCGGCGACCGAAGTGGCCACCGGCGGAAAAGGGGCGAGCAATTGGTCCAGCTTTTGCTCCAGTTGCGGCGGGACGCCGTTGATTTCGGCAAACGCCCGGCCAAATGCGGCGTTGAACGCCAACAGTTGCCGTTCCGCATTGACAGCCGCAAAGAGATCCTGCGAACTCTCCAGCATTCCGTGCAGAAAGTTGGCCGTCTGTTCGGGATACGCCCCGGCGCTCCGCTTGCCAGGAGAAATTTCCGCGAAGGCCCCCCGGACGAGGTTCTTGATCATCAATTTCTCCTTTACGCCACAGACCGACAACAAGACCGACAACAAGTCCAGTTGACAGGCGGCCAGACCGGAGGTTGCAGGCGAAATGCCCGGCCACGGGGGAATACCGGCCTCCGCCGGGGAGAACGGCCGGCCCCCGAAGCGCGACATATCGGGGGACGAACCGGCGCTCCCCGCCCCGGCCGCCGGCCATGCCGGAGCCGATACCAGGGCGGCGTGCCGCTCTGCTAGACTCGCCCCCCCAAGCATCCACCTGAGAGTGCCGCAACGTGATCCTGTCCGACCTCGAACGGCAACTGGCTTTCCTGCGGGAAATCGACCGCCTCAAAAGCGTCGTCCGCCTGTCGCCGCTGATCGATCGCTCGCGCCGCGAAAACAGCGCCGAGCATTCCTGGCATCTCGCCATGTACGCGCTGGTGCTCGCCGAGCATGCCGCCGGTGCCGTCGACGTGCTGCGCGTCGTCAAGATGCTGTTGATCCACGACATCGTCGAGATCGACGCCGGCGACGTCCCGTTCCACGTGCCGGCGACGCACGCCGGGCAGGACGAACGCGAAAGGCAGGCTGCCGAGCGCCTGTTCGGCCTGTTGCCGGACGCCCAGGCCGCCGAATTCCGCGCACTGTGGTTCGAGTTCGAGGCCGCCCAAAGCGACGACGCGAAATTCGCCAAGGCCCTCGACCGCTTCCAGCCCATGCTACACAACGCGGCAACCGACGGCGGCACCTGGGTGGAGTGCGCCGTGACCCTCGACCAGGTCAAGGCCCGTTGCCGGCCCCCGATAGAAGGCGGCGCCCCGGCGCTGTGGGAAGTCGCGGCCGGGATGGCCGAAGAGCACTATCGCCGCCATTCAGGGCAGGAGTGAGCCGGCGGCGGCGCCGGCATCCGTCAGCACGTCGCCGCCCGGAGCGTCCTGGCGCCGGGTTCAATGGACCTGCCCGGCCGCTGCCCCCGCTTCGAATCGACGTATTTCGACCAGCGCCTCGGCCAGGCTCATCTCGCCGCCGGCGAGCAATTTATCGACGAGGTGGGCGCTGAGCGCCTGCTGGCCGCTGAGGATGCCCATGGTTTCGGCATACAGGCGTTCGCTCTGCAGCTCCATGATGTTCCGGGTTTCCTCGTCCAGATCGCGGTTGTCGCCCCGGCCATCGCGCGCCAAGGCCCCGAAGTTCAGCCGCGTGTGGCGATACATGCCGATTTCCGCCACGGCGTGGTGAAGCAGCCGGGTGACCCGCGAAATGTCGTTGTGCGCGCCATTGGTCACCCCTTCCTCACCGAAGAACAACTCCTCGTTGGCCATGCCGCCGAGCAGCACGCGGATGTCGTGCTCGATGTCGCCCTTGCTCTTCAACAGGTTTTCACCCTGCTTGTGGAAGACGAAACCCAGGGCGTTGTTGCGGGGATTGGCCTTCAGGGAAATCTTGATGGTCTTCATATCGGCCAGTATCTGGTCCCAGTCGTCGTTGGTCCGTTGGCGCTCGTAAGCCAGATCGACGAGGAAATGCCCCCATTCGTGCACCGCGATGATGCGGCGATCGCGCTCCCGCTCCATGGTGGTGTCGGCATTGACGTTGCCGACCAGGACGCGTTCCGCCGCTTGCATCAAGGTGTTTTCGTCGATCATGCCGCCGGTCTTCACCGCGAGGATGCCGGCCTGGTTGATGATGGTCTCCAGATCGGCCGGGCTTCTCCCTTCAGTCACCGCCACCAGGTGGCGGAGATCGAGGTCGGGCAGCACCTTGTCGGCGCGTCCGTCCAGGTAATGGGTGATGATCGCCAGGCGTTCCTCGCGGTTGGGATGGCGGAAATCGACCTTCATCTGGAAGCGGCGCAGCATCGCTTCGTCCATCTGCATCGTCTCGCTATTGAAATTGCTCGCCACGATCCACATGATTTCCGTATCGTTCAGGCTGCGTACGCCATCGAGCACGGACAGCAGCGTGTTGGCGGTGTCGTCGTCGAACTTGCGCCGGCCGCCCCGTTTCATGAACAGGTCCTGCGCCTCGTCCAGGAAAACGATGCATCTCTTGCGCCGGCGCGCCATGGCGATGATGCGGCCCAGCGTATTTGCGCCACCGGCCACGAAGCCGGTCTCCAGGTTGGCGGCGGAGTGGAACAGGATGGGAAGCTTCAGTTCCTTGGCTAGGTAGCTGGCCAGCTTGGTCTTGCCGGTGCCGGCCGGCCCGCTGAACATGACGTTGAACGGCCTGTCGATCCCGTATTCGGCATATTCGGCGCGCCGCTCGTAGTGATCCATGATCTGGAAGACCTCGCCCTTGATGTCGTCCATGCCGACCAGGTCGTCGAGCGAGCCTTGTATCTGCGACGCCTCGATGAACTTCAGGGACTTGAACTGCCCCTTGAATTGAAAGTACAGGAAGGTCAGCAGCCCGATGCTCAGCGTGCCGGACAAAATCCCGGTAATGGTGGCTCGCCAGCCGTCCTTCTCCATCTGCGGCCGCGCGTTGGCGAAGTGCTGGTCGAGACGCTCGAAGAGGTCGGCATTGGCCGGGCTCAAATCGCCGCGCGGCAGAAACAGCAGCTTGTTGCCCCACGGCGCGGCGACCGCTTTATCGGTGAAGATCCGGGTCTCCAGATCGCTGGGGTAAAAGGCATACTGCTTGCCGCCGGACTCGACCAGCGCGATCCGCTCCGATACGTTCCACATCACCGGTTCATAGACGATGGTTATCCGGTCGACCGCGTGAGTTTCCAGAAACGGCAGGATGGAGCCCACCCCGAACACCACGGGCAGCTTGTCATTAAGCGGCCCGACCACGTCGCCGGCCTTCCCGGCGGCGGCCATCGCCGCAATTTCGTGACTGATGGCCGCCTGTTTGCGCATCAGAAAAACCGAATAGACCCCACTGGCGACGATGGCCGCACACAACAGGAAGATCGCCACGCGCGTCAGCCGGGATTGCATGGCGAACCAGTCGAAAAAACGGCTGGAAAGCCGCTTCACCGCGCCTTTGATCCTGTCCCAACGCTCCACCGGGGCGTCCAACTTCGCTGTTTCCGACATGCCGTTCCTTTGCTCGCGGCGGCTTTCCGTCCCGGTCTACGGGAATGCGCCCCGTCTCGACCTGGCCTGGCTCACCCAGCCCCGGAAAGCGCCATCGCCTTATCCAAGGGGTTTGAGTTCGCTCCCGGCCTTGCGGTTCAGTCGGCAAGCAGGGGGAGTGAACTATCGATTGCTATGTGCGCCAGCACACAGAGGAGGCGGTGTGCGAGGAGTAAAACAAAATCGCATGGGGCTCCCGCACGGCGCAGGAAACCTCAACTCTCCTCAACTTTCGCAAAGGGATTTTCGATGAACAATATTGTTTACATCGTTGGCTTGGTGGTGATCGTCATTGCGGTCCTGTCGTTTTTCGGCTTGCGCTAAAGCCGACGCCACAGCGTATTACTCGACCCGCAGCATCCCCTTCATGGTCGGATGCAGGGTGCACACATAGGGAAACTCGCCGGCCCGCCGTGCCCTGTATTTCCAGGATTTGCCGGCAGCGATGGAATGGGAATCGAAGACGCCGGGCGCGGTGACGGTGTGCGGGAAGGGGTCCTTGTTTTTCCAGACGACCGTCTCACCGCGCCGGACGGTCAGTGCCGTCGGCGCGTACTGCGTGCCCTCCATGATGACCACATGGCGGTCGGCGGCGGAAACTGCATGCGTACCGGCGAGCACAGGCGGTACGGCCGTGCTCCAGGCGAGCATGAGGACCAGGGCGCTTCTTTTACCGCGCCGGTACAGAGACAGACGGCACATCGCGGGCCGGGACGCTACTTGTTCAGCGTCGACTGTAGCTGCTTCGCATGCTCGAGGTGGGCCGCGATGGCCGGCCGGGTCTTGGTGAGCAGGTTCTTCAGCTCGTCGTTCTTGGCGTTGGGCAACAGCGTCTTGTCGATGGCGTCGAGCACGGTCTGGTGGAAATTCACTTCGTTGTCGACGTAGGCCTTGTCGTAGTCCTTGCCCTTCATCCCTTTGAGCTGCTTTTCCATGTCCTCGGCGCCGGCCTTCAGGTTACGGCTGGTCGGATTGTCTTCCGGCGTCAGCTTGAGCTTCTTGGCCAGCTCGCTGGCCTGTTTGTTGACGCCGGTGTGGTCGGTGACCATCTGTTTGGCAAATGCCTTGACGTCCTTCGATGATGCCTTCGACTGGGCATGCTTGCCGGCGTCGATGTCGATCTGGTTGGCGGTGACGACGATGTGCGCAATCTGCGGATCGGTCGGGGTGGCGGTGGGCGTATTGCCCTGAGCCAGGGAAATTCCGGCGTCGAGCAGCAGGGCGCCGGCGAGGAGGAAGGCCGATGTTTTCACGTTTGTTCTCCTTGTGACATGGGGGTGCTGCATCATCCCATTCGCCTTGCCCGGCTCCCATCGGAGGACACCGCGTCGTGCATCGGAAGGTGCGCCAACCTGTGTCGGCGTTAGGCCATGCTGCGAAATATTTTCTGCGGAGGGGTGAATTGCTGCGCTGGTTGCCGTCTAAGCAGGACAAGGAGCGATAACAGGACCGATAACAACCTTGCATACCCAGGAAAGGAAAAAACATGCCGACCGGTACCGTCCACCTGCACCGCGTACTGCGGGCCAAACCCGAAAAAATCTACCGCGCCTTTCTCGACGCCGAAGCGGTGGCCCGCTGGCTGCCGCCCAATGGCTTCACCTGCCAGGTGGATCATCTGGACGCCTCGGTCGGCGGCACCTTCCGCATGGCGTTCCGGAATTTCACCACGGGCAACGCCCATTCCTTCGGCGGCCGCTACCTGGAACTGGCGCCGAACGAGCGCATCCGCTACACCGACCGGTTCGACGACGCCAAGCTGCCCGGCGAAATGGTCACCACGGTCACCCTGCGCGCCGTGGCCTGCGGCACGGAACTGAAGGTCGTGCAGGAAGGCATCCCGGAGCAGATTCCGGTGGAATTCTGCTACCTCGGCTGGCAGGAGTCGCTGGACCACCTGGCGCGCCTCGTCGAGCCGGAAATCCCGGATTGAAACCGATATTCACCACAGGAGAATTGCCATGAGCGAAGACGCCATCCACAACCCCGTCGGCTGGTTCGAGATCTACGTGAACGACATGCAGCGGGCCAAGACCTTTTACCAGGCGATGCTGGGAACGTCGTTTACCCACCTGGAAGCCCCCAACCAGCCGCCCGGCATGGAAATGTGGGCCTTCCCGATGCACGAGCACGCCATGGGCATCACCGGGGCGCTGGTCAGGATTCCCGGCCTGGAGGCCGGCGGCCACAACATCCTGGTCTATTTCCGCTGCGCCGATTGTTCGGTCGAAGCGGCGAACGCCGCCCAGGCCGGCGGCCAGATCGTCAAGGACAAGATGTCCATCGGGCCGTACGGGTACATCGTGCTGCTGAAGGACAGCGAAGGCAACATGATCGGCCTGCATTCGATGCAGTAAGGCCCGGCGGCTGGCAGGCGGAACCTTGTCGTCCCCGCCGACTCGAAATAACGGAAGGGCGGTTGTTCGCCCGTCCCGGACGTGTGGGAGCCGTTGGGCCGCTTGCCCATAAAGTGGGTTTCTGGCCGTGTCCTGTAATGGCTACGGTTTGCGGGTACGGCGCTGCACAGCACGAAGCATCCAGCGTGTAGGGGCTGCGTTTGCCATGGCCATTTCACTGAATATTCCGCCCGTCGCGCTCACCGATCCGAGTGCGATCAACCCGCTTACCGGCCGGGCGACGACGAGCGCCACCGCGCTAAGCCGCGCGGCAGTTGCCGACAGCACTTCCAGCCTCGTCCGCCTGTCAGCCTTGGGCCGTTTCCTGGCGGCAACCCCCACGACGGCTACCCCGCCAGCGACCACTGTCGCCTCCACCGCGAATGCCGCGGCCGTGACGACAGCCGCCCCAGCCGGCTTGGAAAACGCCGACGCCCTGGCGGCAGCACAAAGCACGTCGGCCGCGACGGCCGCCTTGCAAACCCTAATCGACGATCCGCAACTGCGGGCCCTGGCCAACAACCAGTTCAACCCGGTGTATTCGGCGCTCATCGCCGCCGCCCATCAGGCCGATTTCATCGCGCGGGAAGCGGTAACGCGCGCCGATGCCATCGCCGTCGACATTCCGGCCCCGGTCCGGCCGGTAACCCCGAGCGAAGCCGTCAGCAACCACATCCAGGCGGCGCGCGAGTTCCTCTTCCAGCGGATGCAGGAAATGAGCGGAATGACCGGCTGACTACTGATACAGGGCGGGAAACTGTTTGCGCAGATGCTCGATCTTGGGCAGGTCGTTGATGACGATATAGGGCTGGTTGGGATGCAGCGCGAGATAGTTCTGGTGGTAGGCCTCGGCGGGATAGAACTGCTGTAGCGCGGCGACCTGGGTGACGATGGGCTTGCCGAAAGCGCGCTCCGCCGTCAGTTTCTGTATCTGCTCGCTGGCGATTTTCTGCTGCTCGGCATCGGTGAAGAAAATGGCCGAGCGGTACTGGCTGCCGACATCCGGGCCTTGCCGGTTGAGCTGGGTCGGGTCGTGGGCGACGACGAAGAAGACCTGCAGCAATTGCTGATACGACACCTGCGCCGGGTTGAAGCGAACGCGCACGGCTTCGGCGTGCCCGGTCCGGCCGCTGCTCACCGCCTCGTAATTGGCCTTGTCGGCGCTGCCCCCGGCATAGCCCGACTCGACGCTGGCGACGCCCTTGACGTGCTTGAACACCGCATCGACGCCCCAGAAGCAGCCGCCGGCGAAAACGGCGGTCTGCAAAGCGGCGGCGCTGTCCCGAGCGCTCTCGGCCTGCGCCGCAACGGCATGGGCGGGAATTGAAATCGCCAGGGCCAGTCTGGCGAGCAGTGCCAACAGGCCGGTTTTCAGCGATCTGGAAAGAAAATTCATGGTTTGCTCCTGACTGGTGTTGCCTGGGTAACGGTGGGGCCAGGCGAATCCGCCCGGTGCCCCACCTGACACCCACTTACTTCTTCATTTCGTCCTTGCCCATGGCGTCCTTCTTCATTTCGCCTTTGCCCATGGTGTCTTTCTTCATCTCGCCCTTGCCCATGTGGTCCTTGCCCATGGCATCCTTCTTCATGCCATCCTTGGCCATGTGGTCCTTGGCCATCGCGTCTTTCTTCATGCCGTCCTTGGCCATGCCGTCGTGCGACATCGCATCTTTCTTCATCATGTCGTCGGCAAAGGCGGTGCTGCCGGCAAGCATCAAACAGGCGGCGAAAATGCTGGTAATGATTGTTTTCATGATGGACTCCGTTGTAGTGGGTAAGTAGCGGCAAAGATGCCGGGTATTCAGGGCCGTTGCGCGGAATTGCTCAACTGCCGCCGAACCAGTTGTACCCCTGGTCTTCCCAGTAGCCCCCGGGGTAGTTGTTGGTGACGAAAATGGCCTGGATGTGTTTCGGGTTCTTGTAGCCGAGCTTGGTCGGCATCCGCAGCTTCATCGGGAAGCCGTAACGCGGCGGCAAGGGCTGGCCGTCGTAGGTCAGCGTCAGCAGCGTTTGCGGATGCAGGGCGGTCGGCATGTCGATGCTGGTGTAGTAGTCGTCGGCGCATTTGAAGCCGACGTACTTGGCGCTCAGGTCGGCGCCGACCCGGCGCAAGAAGCTGGCGAAGGGCACGCCGCCCCACTTGCCGATGGCGCTCCAGCCTTCGACGCAGATATGGCGCGTGACCTGGTCGGCCTGCGGCATGGCGCGCAGCTCGGCGAGTGTCCAGGCGTGCTTGTCGGCGACCAGGCCGGTGACTTCGAGGCGATAGCCCTCTTCCTCGACCTCCCGGATCTCGTCCTCGCCGTAGTAGGCGTTGAACGGGAAGGGACGGGTGATCATCGAATCCGGATAGGTCGGCGCCAGCCGGTTGGGGTCGAACAGGAAGGCCTGCGCCTTGTCGTTGAAGCGCGAGACTTTCATCAGCGCATTTTCGACATCGCTTTCCTCGACGATGCCGCAACCGCTGAGCAGGGAAAGCCCGCCCAGACTCAAGGTGCGCTGCAGGAAGGCACGGCGCATGGGCTGGTCCAGGTGGCGCCCCATATCCTTCAGCGCGTCCTTCAGGACGAGGTCGCCATTGGCGAGGGGTTGCCGGGCAGATTTCTTAAACATGGCGATGACTCCTAACGGCCGCGGATCATGGCGAGCAGCGTGCGGGGAACCAGCGCCACCATGACGATATGAACAACGAAAAAAGCGACCAGCGCAGCCATCGCCAGGAAATGCTCGCGCCGCGCCGCTTCGTAGCCGCCGAGCAGTTCGCGCAGGAGGGGGAATTGCACCGATTTCCACAGCACCAGGCCGGACAGTACGAGCAGCACCAGGTCGGCCATCACGAACAGATAGGCGGCGCGCTGCACCATGTTGTAGTGGCTCAGATCGGCATGCGCCAGCTTGCCTTTCAGGGCGGCCAGCACATCGGCCACAAAGGCGCGCGGCGACCACGGGAAGAACTTGTGCCACAGGCGCCCGCTGATTACGTTGCAGGCCAGGTAGATCAGGCCGTTGCCGACCAGCAGCCACATCGCCGCAAAATGCCACTGGATCGCGCCGCCCAGCCAGCCGCCCAAGGTGATCTGCCCGGGGATGGCGAAGGGAAAAAAGGGCGAGGCGTTGTAGATGCGCCAGCCGCTCATCGCCATGATGACGACGGCGACGGCATTAACCCAGTGGGTGATGCGTACCCAGCGTGGATGTATCAGATCGTTACTGTTTGCCATGGCCGTCCTTCCAACAGGTGGCTAATACGTTTGATTGCCTTGTCTGACAGGTAGTTCGGCCATGCTTGGTGAATGGTTACAAGCTCAGGCAAAATTTCTTTTCCCAACCTATCAGCCGGGATTTTTTCCGGCGCCTGTAACCAAATGCCTCGATGCAACGAATAAACAGAGAAGCAGGGTTTCGTGCCAAGGAAGATCGCCTGAAAGGGCTCCTGGTACGCGGCCTTGCCGGCGACAACGCCGCCTACCAGACGTTCTTGACGGAACTGAGCGCGCATCTGCGTTCCTTCCTGCGCCGACGGCTGGCCGGCTTGCCTGATGACATCGAAGATTTAGTGCAGGAATCGCTACTGGCCGTGCATAACCAGCGCCATACCTACGACCCGGATCAGCCCTTGTCGGCCTGGGTGCAAGCCATCGCCCGCTACAAGCTGGTCGATCTGTTCCGGCGGCGGGCCGCGCACGAACAGTTGAACGATCCGCTGGATGAGGAAATGGAACTATTCACCACAGCCGATGCGGAAGCGGCCGAAGCGCGCCGCGATCTGAACAAGCTGCTGGCCGAGCTGCCCGACCAACTGCGCCTGCCGATTGTGCACACCAAGCTGGAGGGCTTGTCGGTCAAGGAAGCGGCCGATGTGAGCGGCATGTCGGAATCGGCAATCAAGGTCGGCGTCCATCGCGGCCTGAAAGCGCTCGCCGCCAAGATAAGAGGTGTCCTATGAAAACCGATGACCTGATCACCATGCTGGCTACCGGCTCCATTGCCGTCGACGGCCCCCCGCCCACCCAGCGCTACGCGACGGCCATAGCCTGGGGCGCGCTGGGCGCCGGCCTGCTCCTGCTCCTGTTGCTGCAGATCCGCCACGACCTCGCGCAATCCATCATGCTGCCGATGTTCTG
>DATGXM010000561.1:0-8780 GCA_035298985.1 Azonexus sp.
TCGGCTAACCGTCACGCCTGAGCATCGCGGCTAACCGCACGGCTGATCAGCCCGGCGGACCGGCGCTACACCGGCATCCCCGAGCCGGCCGCGCCAAACCCCAACCGAAATCCTTAAGCCTGGCCGCCGGCCCGCGCTTCCAGCGCCTCCCAGCGTTCCAGCAGTTCCATCAGTTCGTCGTCGATCCGCGCCAGGCGCTCGGCGGCTTTCTGCGCCGCCTGCGGGTCGGTCTGGTAAATGGCCGGATCTTCCAGCCGCTTGCTCAGGTCGGCCTGCTCGCCTTCCAGCGCGGCGATCTTGTCGGGCAGCACTTCGAGTTCGCGCTGTTCCTTCCACGACAGCTTGTCGCCCTTCGGCTTCACCGGCTCGGCCACCTTGGCCGCCGGCTTCGCTTCGCTCCGGGCCTTGGTCGCCGCCTTGGCGACGCTGGCCTTGTACGATGCCCAGTCACTGTAGCCGCCGGCGTATTCGTGCCAGCGGCCTTCGCCTTCGGCGGCGATGGTCTGCGTCACCACGTTGTCGAGGAAGGTCCGGTCGTGGCTGACCAGGAACAGCGTGCCATCGTAGTTCTGCAGCAGTTCTTCGAGCAGTTCCAGGGTTTCGATATCGAGGTCGTTGGTCGGCTCGTCGAGGACCAGCACGTTGGCCGGCTTGGCGAACAGGCGGGCGAGCAGCAGGCGGTTGCGCTCGCCGCCGGACAGCGAACTGACCGGCGACCGGGCCCGTTCCGGCGCGAACAGGAAGTCTTCGAGGTAGCCGATGACATGTTTTTTGGCGCCACCGATCTCGACGTAATCGGAGCCCGGCGAAATGACGTCGGCCAGCGTCGAATCCGGATTCAGCTGGGTGCGGAACTGGTCGAAGTAGGCGATTTCCATCTTGGTGCCCTGGCGGACAATGCCGGAATCGGGCTGCAACTCGCCGAGGATCAGGCGCAGCAGCGTGGTCTTGCCGGCGCCGTTGGGACCGATCAGGCCGATCTTGTCACCGCGCTGGATACGCGACGAGAAATCGCGGACGATCTGCCGCTGGCCAAAGGCCTTATTGACGTGCTCCAGCTCGGCGACCAGCTTGCCGCTCTTGTCGCCGGCATCGAGTTGCAGATTGACCTTGCCCATCCGCTCGCGCCGCGCCTGGCGTTCGGCGCGCAACCTGTCGAGGCGCTGGACGCGGAAGACGGCGCGCGTCCGCCGCGCTTCGACCCCCTTGCGTATCCACACCTCTTCTTCCTTGAGCAGTTTGTCGGCGCGGGCGTTGGCCAGCGACTCCTCGTGCAGCATGGCTTCCTTGCGCTGCTGGTACTGCGTGAAGCTGCCGGGAAAGCTGGCCAGCTTGCCGCGATCGAGCTCGACGATGCGCGTGCACACGCGATCGAGAAAGGAACGGTCGTGGGTGATGAAGAACAGGCTGACGCCGCTTTCGATCAGCAGGTTCTCCAGCCATTCGATGGCGGCGATATCGAGGTGGTTGGTCGGCTCGTCGAGGAGCAGCACTTCCGGCGCCACGGCCAGGGCCTGGGCCAGGGCCAGACGCTTCTTCTGGCCGCCGGACAGAGCGCCGACACTGGCTTCCGGGTCAAGGCCGAAACGGTCGATGACGCGCTCGGCCTGCGCCTCGTAGGCCCAGGCGCCACGCGCCTCCAGTTCGTGCTGCAAGGTGTCCATGCGGGCCAGCAGCGCCTCGTGGTCGCCCTGCCCTTCGCCCAGCCGGTGCGAAACGCTGTGGTATTCGGCAAGCAGGGCCGAGGTTTCGCCCATGCCGGAAACCACCGCCTGGAAGACGTTCATCGCCGGGTCGAAAGGCGGTTCCTGCGGCACGTAGCCGACGCGGATGCCGGGCTGCACCCAGACCTCGCCGTCATCCAGCCGGCCCTTGCCGGAGCCGGCCGCCATCGCTGCCAGCAGGGAGGATTTGCCGGTGCCGTTGCGGCCGATCAGCGCGACGCGCTCGCCGGGGTCGAGCTGAAAATCGGCATGATCGAGAAGCGGCACGTGGCCGTAGGCGAGGCAGGCGTCGGAAAGTTTGAGGTAGGGCATCGGTCGCAATGAAAACGGCGCCCCGCCGGGCGCCGTGTTGGGAAGACGGCGATTTTACAGCCTGCCAGGCGATCAGGTGCTAAAGCGCGACAACTGGGCCTGCAGTTCCCCGGCCAGACGCAGCAGGTTCTGCGCCCGCTCGCTGTTGCGGATGGCTCGTTGACTGCTGCCCTGAGCGGCCTGGGCGATATTCTCGACCAGACGGGCAATCTCCTGGCTGGCGGCGCTCTGCTCGCGCGTGCTGCCGGCGATGTCATGGACGACGGCCACGGTTTCCTGCGCCCGCTGGTCGATGTGCTCCAGCGAATCGCCGGCCTGGCGCGCCATATCGACGCTGCCGCCCATATTGCTGCTGACCTCCTGCATGCGCTGGACGGCACGGTTGGTCTCTTCCAGGATGGCGGACACGGTAGTGGCGATTTCCTGGGTCGACATCGACGTGCGCTCGGCCAGCTTGCGCACCTCGTCGGCGACCACGGCGAAACCGCGCCCCTGCTCGCCGGCGCGCGCCGCCTCGATGGCCGCATTGAGCGCCAGCAGGTTGGTCTGGTCGGCGATTTCGCGGATCACGCCGACCACGCTGGAAATCTGCTTGGAGCGTGCGCCCAGCGACTCGATCAGCGCCGCCGACTCCGTGATGTCGCCAGCCACCCGTTCCAGCTCGTTCATCGCCTGATAGACCACCTCGCGCCCGGAGGCCGTCACCTCCTTCGCCTCGCTGGAAATTTGCGCCGCATGGTTGGCGCTGTCCGCCACATGCGTGATGCTGATCGACAGTTCCTCGACCGAGGCCGCAATGCCGGTTGCCGAGGCGGAGGCCTGCTCCGAAGACGCGCGCCCCGAACTGGCGGCATCCTGCAGTTCCGTGGCAGCCACCCCGAGCTGCGCCGAGGATGCCGACACCCCGCGCACCAGCTGACGCATGCTATCGGCCATCTTGTTGAAGGCCTGCGCGATGATATGAACTTCGTTGTGGCTGCCCGCCTCTCCCCCCGGAATCTCGGTACGCAGATCGCCGCCGGCAATGCGCTCGACGTCCTGCGCCATCTGGCTCAGCGAACGCAGGCGGAAACTGACCAGGACATAGACCAGGGTGGCCAGCAGCAAGGCGGCAGCAATGCTGATGACGACGACCAGGTTGCGCAAGGCATGGCTTTCCTCGAGATATTCGTCTAGCCAGCTGCCGGTGCCCACGGTCCACCCCCAGGCGGACGAGGTTGCCGCGAAGATGATCTTGTCGCGCGCCGAACCATTGGCATCGTTCATCTGATAGCGGAACAGGCCGCTCTTGCGCTCCAGGACCTGACGCAACACCGTGCGCGCCGAGTCCGGCACATCGACCTCGCCGATCTGCTTGCCCTCGAACTTGGGATGCATGACGAACTCGCCGATGCCCTTTTCGTCCGTCGGGCGGACGATATAGACATAGCCGGTCTTCCCCGCCACCAGGCTGCCGAACTGATCGCGCATCCGTTTCAGTTCGCTGTCCAGCGAGATACGCAGCGAGTAAGCCAGCCACGGCTTGCCATCGGCGTTCTTGACCAGCTTGACCGTGCTGAAATTGTACTTGCCGCCGCGGATGGACAGTCCCTGGTAGTCCTGCCCCGCGAGCAGCGCCTTGGCCACCGGATCGCCATCGGGCAGCGCCACGCCGGTCATGGCCTTGCCGTCCTTGTCCTTGAGCAGGGTGGCCAGGCGATAGACCTTGTTGTCGTGGATCAGCAGGAAAGCCGCTTCGCTGCCGGTCAGCTCGCGGAAGGACTTGAGCAGGCGGTCGTTGCCGTTGAGCACCTCGCCACCCAGGCGAACCACCGGCAAATCGACGTCGCCGGTCTTCAGCAGACCGGTCGCCGGCTCGGGCTGATTGCCGATGTATTTGCGGAAGAACTGCACCCCGTCGTCGCCGCGCGACTTCACCGACTCGAAGATCGAATCGAGCGTGCCGGCGATCAGGCGGGCCTCGTGTTCGAGATCGCGTTCGGTCACCGCCAGCGCGGCACTGTCCGCCTTGTTCTGGACGATCAGCGCCAATACCGTGAACACGACAACGAGCGCTGCGATGGTCACCACGATCAATTGCTGGGCAATCGGGCGCCGCGAAAAACTGGCAAACATGTCCCCATCCTTTTCTGTTTTATATTGCCCGGGGGAATCTATCACAATGCCCGGAGCCTCGGTACAATGCGGACCTCCAGCGCGCCTCCATAGTTAAATGGATATAACACGCCCCTCCTAAGGGCGAATTGGTGGTTCGATTCCACCTGGGGGCGCCACTCCAACGGCAAGCCGCCATGCGACATTCCAAAAAAGCCCCGCGTCACCCGGTCGACATCAGCGAAGAGGACGGTGTGCGCTATCTGCACTTCGGTTCGGACTGGGTTCAGGGCGCCATGCGCATTGCCCGTCCGTGGTCGCTGGAACTGGCCTATACCCGGGAGATGATGGCTGGCCTGCTGTTGCGCCCGGCCGCCAACTGGCCGCGTTCGGCGCTGCTCGTCGGCCTGGGCGCCGGTTCGCTGGCCAAGTACCTCTATCGCTACTTGCCGGAATGCCGGATCACGGCGGTGGAAATCAACCCGCAGGTCGAATTCGTCGCCCGCCAGTTCTTCAAGCTGCCGGACGATCCGCAGCGCCTCGATGTCGTCACCGGCTGCGGCGCCGACTACATGCTGGGCGGCACGCGCTGCTTCGACTACATCCTGGTCGACGGCTTCGACCCCGAGGCGCGCACCGGCCCGCTCGACACCATTCCGTTTTACCAGGCCTGCCGGGCGCGCCTGAGCCAGAAGGGCCTGCTCGCCGTCAATCTGCTCGGCCGCGACCGCAGCTTCCCGGCCAGCGTCGGACGCCTGCACCAGGCATTCGACGGGCGCCTGGCGGTTTTCCCCTCGTGCGACAGCGGCAACACCATCGCCTTTGCCACCGGCGGCGACCCGGTCGATGTCGCGCTGGACGAGATGCGGACGCGTGCCAGCCAGCTCAAGAAGGACACCCGCCTCGACCTGTTGCCGACCGTCACCCGGCTGCAAATCGCGCATCCGCTACCGGAAGGCCGCTTGCGAATCTGAGTCGGTCTTTCTTGATTTTGAAAAATCCTTGGGCTACAAAGAAACAAGGCTCTCCACCGATAACAAAGCAAAAGGCGGCTCATAAAAATAACAACCAGGGTTGTGCACCTGACTGTTTATTCCCTTATGAAGGAGGAACGCCTATGTTGTCCATTCAGGACGTGCTGGATTATTGCGATCTCGATCGTGGCGAGATCGAAGCCATTGCCGAACACGAACATATTCCCATCACGCTGGCGGCCGAGATGAGCGAGTCGCTGCTGTGTTCGCCGGAAGGGGTGTGCCGGCTGCATGTGATGTTCCAGGAAAACATGCAACGGGCTCGCGCCAAGGGCAATTTCGAGCATGTGAAGACGCTCGCCCGAGCGTACGAGCATTTGCAGCGGTCGCATCCGCTGCCCAGCCACCACTAGTCGGACGCGGCCCCGTTACTGGGGAGTACGGCGGGAGGCCCGCCTAGCGTCCGTAGCCGTTTTCGACGGCGTAGAGCGCGACCTGGACGCGGCTGCTCATATTCAGCTTCTTGAAGATGTTCTGCACGTGGATCTTGACCGTGCTTTCGGCCAAGTCGAGTTTGCGGGCAATTTCCTTGTTGCTTTCGCCTTGGGCGAGAGAGGCCAGGATGTCGCGTTCACGCGGCGAGAAGCGGTCGCGTTCGACGGTGCCCGGTTCCGGCCGGGGCGGATTGCGCACCCCCTGGATCAGCTTGGCCGTCATTTGCTGTGACACGATGGATTCGCCCTGGGCCGCCTTGCGGATGGCGTCGACCAGCATGTCGGTCTCGATGTTCTTCAGCAGATAGCCGCTGGCCCCGGCGCGCAGGGCTTCCATCAGGTCCTGCGCGTCTTCGGAGACGGTCAGCATCAGGACATTGACGTCGGGCATTTCCTCGCTGATCACCTTGACTGCCTCGAGGCCGGAAATTCCCGGCATGTGCAGGTCGAGCAGGGCGACATCGGGCTTCAGCGAGCGCACGCGCTTGATGCCCTCCAACCCGTCGCCCGCTTCGCCGACGACCTCGAAATCGTCATTGCGTTGCAGCAGCGACTTGATGCCGCTACGGAACAGGGTGTGGTCGTCGACCAGCAGGACACGGATTTTTTCGTTCATTTCAGGCAGTCTCCCTATTTTCTTTTGGCAGGTTCAGGGTCACGCAGGCCCCTTTGCCCGGTTGCGATGTTATCCGACATTCGGCCCCGATGCGGTGCGCGCGCTCGCGCATGATTTTCAGGCCGACATGGCGGTCGGAGTGGCAGTTGGGATTCGATGATGGATCGAAACCGACCCCGTCGTCCTCGATGCTGATCCGGCTGAGCGCCTTCTCCTGCTCGACGACGACGCGCGCGTGGCTGGCCTTGGCGTGCTTGCGGATATTGGACAAGGACTCCTGCACGATATGCATGATCTGGATTTCGTCGCTGGGTGCCATCGGCAGCATCGTGCCGCGGCGCTCGTAGTCGGTCTTGATCCCGGTCTGCCCCTCGAATTTCTCCAGGGCGGCATGGATGGCCGAATCGAGGTCGGCCTGGTGCAGGCGGGTGCGGAAATGGACGAGCAGTTCGCGCACGTCGTCGTAGCTTTCCTGGACGCCTTCCTGCAGTTGGCCGGCGGTCTGCATCGCTTCTTCGGTGCGCCCCTTGCGCAGCGAATCCTGCAGCAGCTGGACCTGGATGTTCAGGAAGGCTAGGCCCTGGGCGATGGAGTCGTGCAGTTCCTGCGCCAGCAGGTTGCGCTCCTCGGAGACGGCCAGTTCCTTTTCCCGCGACTTCAGGCGCTGGTTCTCGATGGCCACGCCGAGATGGTGACCGAGCGTTTCGAGCAGGTGGATTTCCTGATCGGACAAGGCCTGCGGCCGGCGGAAATACAAGTTGTACACCCCGATGCGCTGCTTGTCGCACAGGATGCTGAACGCCGTGGCCGTGGCGAACCCCTCGCGGATGCAGGTGCGCAGGCGCATGCCTTCCGGCGGGTTGGCGGTGGCAAATGCGGCCGGCTTGGAAGTCTGGAAAACGTTGCCGCACAGGCAGTCGGCGCAATTGATCTGGCCTTCGTTGGCGATGAATTCGTCGGACAGGCCGTCGTAGGTCATCATGTACAGCTTCTCGGTTTGCGGCACGTACAGGCGCACCGCCCCGGCATCAGCCCCCAGCGTCGTCTTGATCCGCTCGAGGAAGCCTTCGCACAGCGCTTCCAGCGGCGCCGGCTCGGTCAGGAAGGTGGTCATGCCGTAGAGGATGCCCAGCTCGCGATTGCGCGCTGCCAGCCGGCGCGTTTCCGCCTCGACGCGCTGCTCCAGCGTGCCATGGACCGTTTCCAGATGTTGGGCCATCTTGTTGAAGCCGTCGGCCAGGCCGCCGAGTTCATCGTCGGTGGCGACCGGCACACGGACATGAACGTCATTGCTGATCATGCGCTGCATGCCGGCGTGCAGAACGCCAACCGGCCGGATGACCAGGCGGTCGAAATAGCGGATCAGCACAATGGTCCCGAAAATGGCCAGCATGACCAGGGCGGCCTGCAGGGTGCGCAGCAGGTTGGTGTCGTCGGCGTAGCTGCGCTCCATGGCCAGCACCAGCTCGTTGATGCGGCTGACGAAGGGTTCCAGTTCGGTATCGAAGCGGTCGGTGACCTGCTCCCGCTCGTCGCGATTGCCGGCCAGATAGCCGGTGACCAACGGCCGTACCTTGGTTTGCCAGACCTTGCCGACTTCAGACAGCCGGTCCTGCACTTCGTAATTGCGCGGCGGCGACAGCGGCCGTGCCGGATCGCCTAGCTGCAGATCGCGCAGCACCTTGTCGAAGCGGCCCAGTTCGTCGGCAAGCGCCGGTTGCAACGTGTCTGCCGGCGCCTTGGCTTCCAGGCCGCGCGCCATCAGGTGGCCCATGCGATAGGTGCGCATGCGCTGGCTGCCGGCGTCGTTGATGGCCGCGGCAACGCCTTCCAGCTGCCAGGAAGTGAGCAGGGTCAGACCGATGGCTCCGGTGGCGACGACGAAAAACACCACCAGCATGCCGACGATTTTGCGCGAAAGCCTGCCTTTGTTGGCCAGCATCCCTAAAAGTCCATTCATAAACGTGCGAACCATAGCGCCGCGCTACCGAATTGCAAAGGACCTGCATCAAGAAAAAATGCCCGCCGTCGAATGACGGCGGGCAAAAGTCGCCAGGGAGAGAGCAGCGACGATGGAACTGACAGACAGAATTGCTTATGCAGCCTCTTTCTCGACGTGGGCCTGCTTCTCGTACAGGAACTCCAACACCGCGGCGCGGTAGCCGATGTAGGCCGGATCGTGGGCCATGGTCAGGCGTTCGCGCGGCCGTGGCAGCCTGACTTCCAGCACCTCGCCGATGGTCGCCGCCGGACCGTTGGTCATCATGACGATCTTGTCGGAGAGCAGCACGGCCTCGTCGACATCGTGGGTCACCATGACCACGGTGGCCTTGGTCTTCTCGCAGATCTTCATCAGCTCATCCTGCAGCTTGGCGCGGGTCAGCGCGTCGAGCGCACCGAAGGGCTCGTCCATCAGCAGCACTTTCGGCTCCATCGACAGCGCGCGGGCGATGCCGACGCGCTGCTTCATGCCGCCGGAAATCTCGTGCGGGTAGCGCGCGCCGAAGCCGTGCAGCCCCACCAGCTCCAGGTACTCGCGGGCCCGCTCGCGGCGCTCGGCCTTGCC
>DATGXM010000562.1:0-6590 GCA_035298985.1 Azonexus sp.
CCTGCTACCGCTGCTGCTCGGCTTCCTGCTGCCGGCCGGCCTGCTGCTCAAGATGGCGCTGACCGAGGGCGATGCCCAGTTCGGCCAGCGTTTCCTGACCCTGTCCCGCAACAGCTTCGTGCTGGCCGGCGCGACGGCGGCCATCGGCGTGCTGCTCGCCCTGCTGCTGGCCTACGGCGCCCGCTTGGCGAAGACGCCGCTGGCCCATGCCATGAACCGGCTGGTCGGCCTCGGTTATGCCGTACCGGGCGCGGTCATCGCCGTCGGCGTGCTGATTCCGGTGACCCGTGTCGATAACTGGCTGGCCGGGCAGTGGCAACAGTGGTTCGGCCATAACCCCGGCCTGTTGCTGACCGGCGGCATTGCCGCGCTGATTTATGCCTACCTCGTGCGTTTCCTGGCAGTGGCCCTGCACACGGTTGAATCGAGCCTGGGCAAGATCACGCCGAGCATGGACGACGCGGCGCGCAGTATGGGCCTCGGGCAGGGCGAGACGATGCGCCGCGTGCATGTGCCGATGCTGCGCGGCAGCTTGCTGACGGCCGGTCTGCTGGTCTTTGTCGATGTGATGAAGGAACTGCCGGCCACCCTGGTCATGCGCCCCTTCAATTTCGATACCCTGGCCACCCAGGCCTATACGCTGGCTTCCGATGAGCGGTTGGCCGAGGCCTCGACAGCTGCGCTGGCCATCGTCGTCGTCGGCTTGCTGCCGCTGGTGGCGCTCTCCCGGCAAATTTCGGCGGCGCGCCGGCAGTAGCCGTCTGGCAATCACTTGGGCTCGGGGTGTGCCGTCCAGTCGATGGGCGGTATTTCGTTGTCTTCCAGAAAAAGCAGGTCGGCCGACAGCGCTTTCGTTTCGGTGCCGAAAATATCCAGGGTTTCGCTGTCATTCGCTGCGCGGTAGTTAAAGCCGGAAGGGGTGAATTCGATCAGGTTGTCGGCCGGTTTGGCGGTTGGCGGAGTGTTCTGTTCCGGTGCGCGGTGCGTCGGGATGAGCTGGGGATCGACCGCCAGTCCTGCCGGGATGCTGGCGCCATACTGCAGCAGCAGGCCGGCGATGTCCCGGTGGCCGCAGCGCAGCGCCAGGCGCAGGGCGGCAGCAGGGCCATCGCTCGCTGCAACATCGGGGTGGGCCCCGTGCCGCAGCAGCTCATCGACTATGCTCAGATCGCCCATAAAGCAAGCGGTGCGCAGCGGCAGGCCGGCGAAGCCGTGCATGTCGGTTTCATTGACATCCGCTCCCGCGGCCAGCGCCGCCAACACCTTGGCCGGCTGGGCGGCGCGAATGGCGGCAATCAGTTGGCTGGGGGCGGGGGTTTTGGCGGTCATGGTTTTGCAGTGGCGAGCAGACCGCAAATTGTAGGCAAAGGCCGAAGTTTTTTCGAGGATTCTCGTTACTTGAATCCGACGCGGTCGAAAATCATCTGGGCCTTGGCCTGGTACATCGCCAGATTCTTGACCGGCAATTTGTCGGCCTTGAATTTGCCGAGCGCGTCGAGCGCCGGGTTGGCGACCTTGATGTTGTCCACGGCCGGCCATTCGTTGTTGCCATCGGCGAAGTAGCGCTGTGCCTGGTCGGAGGCCAGGTACTCCAGGAATTTGACGGCCGCCTCCTTGTGCGGCGCAGTCTTCAGCATGCCGCCGCCGGAAACGTTGATGTGAGTGCCGTCGCCTTTCTGGTCGGGCCACACGATGCCCACCTTTTCCATCAGCTTCAGTTCTTCCGGCTTGGTCGAGCGCAGCAGGCGGGCGACGTAGTAGGTGTTGGAAATGGTGACGCCGCATTCGCCGGTGGCGACCGCCTTGATCTGGTCGGTATCGCCGCCCTTGGGCGCGCGGGCGAAGTTGGCCACCATGCCGCGGGCCAGTTCTTCGGCCTTGGCTTCGCCCTGGTGGGCGATGATCGCAGCCATCAACGACAGGTTGTAGGGGTGCGAGCCGGAGCGCGAGCAGAACTTGCCCTTCAGCTTCGGATTGGCCAGGTCGGCGTAGTTCTGGACATCCTCGGCCTTGACCGAAGCCTTGTTGTAAACGATGACCCGGGCCCGGGTCGAAAAGGAAAACCAGTCCTCGGTACGCAGGTGGGCCGGGATACGGCTGTCCAGCACCTTCGAGGCGACCGGGGCAAACAGGTTCAGTTCGTGGGCCTTGGCCAGGCGGGCGGCGTCGACCGTCAGGAAGATGTCGGCCGGGCTGTTGGCGCCTTCGTTCCGGATGCGCTCGAGCAGCTCATCTTCCTTGCCTTCGATGCGGTTGATCTTGATGCCGGTCTGCTGCGTGAAATTGTTGTAGAGCGCTTCGTCGGTCTGGTAGTGGCGGGCCGAATACAGGTTGAGGACTTTTTCCTCCGCCCGGGTAGCGTTGGTCAGCGACAGCAGGGCGGCGGCGACGAGAGCCAATTTCAGTTTCATCAGACTGCTCCGAGGGCATGTAACGATCCCAGCAGTTTATTGGCCGAAACGGGGCGTGTAAATGAGAATGGTTGTTGCGTTAAGGCGTAAAAAAAGCGGCGGTCGCCGCTTGATCGATCAGTTGCCTTCGAGGATACGCCGGGCGCCGTTGTAGCGCTGCATCCAGTAGCTGCTTTCCATGCTTTCGACGCGGACTTCGGCGCCGGTACGCGGGGCGTGCATGAAGTGGTTGTCGCCGAGATAAATGCCGACATGCGAGAAAGTGCGACGCATGGTGTTGAAGAACACCAGATCGCCCGGTTTCAGCTGGCTGGCATCGATCTGCTGGCCGACTTCGCTCATTTCCTTGGCGGTACGCGGCAGGGAAGCGCCGATGCTGTCCTTGAACACCAGACGGACAAATCCGCTGCAATCAAGACCGCTGTCCTCATTGTTGCCGCCGAAGCGATAACGGACGCCCACCAGCTTGAGGCCTTGCAGAATGACATCCTGGGCGGCGTTGGTGTAACGTTCCAGAAAGGAGGGTTGCTCATCCTTGCGGACTTGCTCTGCGGCCATGGACGCACCGATCCCGCCGACGAGCAGCGAAACGGATAGCAAAAGGGAGGCCAGTACTTTATGCATAGCCCTGAAATGTATTTGAAAAACAGTTGGCTGTAAAGGCGCGGTAAAAATTCACGGAGTACAGCTATGTTCATACTCCGTAATTATGAATACAATTTATTTTCCAAGGAGCAGGAGAGCTATGGATTCCTTCAAGGCACTGTTGATCGAAGAACGCGACGGCAAGGTGGTCAACGGCTTTGTTCGCCTGAACGAAAGCCAGTTGGATGCCGGCGAAGTCACGATCCGCGTCGCCTATTCGAGCATCAACTACAAGGATGCCCTGGCGGCGACCGGTGCCGGCAAGATCATCCGGCGTTTTCCCTGTGTCGGCGGCATCGACCTGTCCGGCACGGTCATCGCCAGTAGCGATGCGCGCTTCAAGCCGGGCGATCCGGTCATCGCCACCAGTTTCGACATCGGCGTCGCGCATCATGGCGGCTATGCCGAAATCGCCCGCGTGCCGGGTGACTGGGTGGTGCCGCTGCCGGCCGGATTGTCGCTCTACGACGCCATGGCCCTCGGTACGGCTGGCTTCACTGCGGCGCTCGGGATTGTGCGCATGGAGGAAAACGGCCTGCGTCCGGACAAGGGTCCGGTCATCGTTACCGGAGCGACCGGTGGCGTCGGCAGCCTGGCGGTCGATATGCTGGCCAAGGTCGGATATCACGTCGTCGCGCTGACCGGCAAGGAAAGCGAAAGTAACTATCTGCGTAGCCTGGGGGCGGCCGAGGTCATGCTGCGCCAGAGTATCGACCTGACGAAAATCCGGCCGCTCGACCGCGGCCGCTGGGCGGGAGCCGTCGATAACCTGGGCGGTGACGTGCTGGCCTGGATCGCCAGTACCATGGAGCAGGGCGGAACGATCGCCAGTATCGGTCTCGCGGCCAGCCATAAGCTGAATACCACCGTCATGCCCTTCATCCTGCGTGGCGTTTCCTTGCTCGGCGTCGATTCCGGCTATATCCGCGAACCGTACCGCAGCGGCGTCTGGCAACGCCTGGCGACTGACCTGCGGCCGCCGCATCTGGCCGCCATGTCGCGCCGGATCGCCTTTGACGCCTTGCCGGCGATGTTCGAGGAATACATCGCCGGACATGCCAAGGGGCGCGTTGTCGTGGAAGTGGCAGGAGGCTAAGGTGGCCGACTTGCCCCACATTCTGGTCGTCGACGACTCGCGGGTGGTCCGGGTTTCGCTCATCCAGCATCTGAAGAGCCATTACGAGGTTCGGGAGGAGTGCGATGGTGAAGCGGCCTGGCAGACGCTGGTGGTCGACCATTCGATTAAGGCGGTGATTTCCGACCTGCAGATGCCCAAGCTGAATGGCTACGAACTGCTGGAACGGGTCCGCACCTCCAAGCTCCGGCGTTTGCAGCAGTTGCCTTTCATCCTGGTTTCCGGCGAGGAAACCGAAGAGGAAAGGGCGAAAGCCAAGGAGATGGGGGTCTCCGATTTCGTCACCAAGGGCTCGGGGGGAACCGAGTTGCTGACCCGCCTGAACAATCTGCTTAGCCTGTCCAGCGCCCAGGAGAACCTTGAGGCCGAGCGCGAAAACCTCGTTCAGGATCCGGTGAGCGGATTGTTTACCCGCAAGTATCTGGAATTGCAGGCCGCCCAGGCGCTGTCGCATGCCGCCCGGCATCATCTCGATGTCAGCGTGATGGTCCTCGGGTTCGACGGTTTCAATGGCCTGGGCCAGCGCCTGGGCGTGCAGGTGGCCGAAGAGATCTGCAATCGCTTTGCCAAGATGCTGGCCGGCAAGATGCGCCACGAGGACAGTTTGGGCCATTACGGCGCAGGGCAATTTGCCATTGTCTCACCGGGGACGGCGCCGGCTTTCTGCGCCACCTTTGCCCAGCGGGTGCGCGAAGCGGTCGAGGTGGCAAAGCTATCCATACACGGCCAGACCGTGGCGCTGACCGTCAGCATCGGCCTGGCCAGCGTGCCGACCGACCAGGTCGCCACCGCGGCCGCCTTGCTCGACTTGGCGGGCGAGCGCATGCGCATTGCCATGGGCAACGGGGGAAATCGTACCGAGTCGGGCGGCATCCTGCCGGCAACGCGGCCGATATCGATCAATCATGCGCTGGAATTGCTGGTGGCCAATCGGCCGGAGCCGGTCGTGCCGCATCTGCCGTCGCTGGGCGAGCGGCTGATGCCCTTGCTGCAATTGATGAATCAGGAATTGGGGTTGGATCTGCCCTTGGCAGAAATCGAACGCCGTTTGAGTGAACGGAAATCTCACAAAAACTAGTCCGTTCAGTATTTTGTAACGCAGGAAAATTTGATTAGAGGGACTTTATGGCGACGTACAAGGAGTTTCACCAGTATTCCATCGAAAAGCCGAACGAGTTCTGGACCGAGCAGGCCCAGCTCATCGACTGGAAGGAACCGTTCACCCAGGTGTGCGATTATTCCCGCCCGCCGTTTGCCAAGTGGTTTGTCGGGGGCAAGACCAACTTGTGCCACAACGCCGTGGACCGCCATGCGGCCAAGCGTCCGGACGCCAATGCGTTGATTTTCGTGTCGACCGAAACCAACGAGGAAAAGGTCTACAGCTTTGCCGAGTTGCAGCGTGAAGTCGAACGCATGGCGGCGATCTACCAGAGCCTCGGCGTCAAGCGTGGCGACCGCGTGCTGATCTACATGCCGATGATCGCCCAGGCCTGCTTCGCCATCCTGGCCGCCACTCGCATCGGCGCCATCCACTCCGTGGTGTTCGGCGGCTTTGCTTCCGGCTCGCTGGCGACGCGTATCGACGACGCCAAGCCGGTGCTGATCGTCTCCTCCGACGCCGGCATGCGTGGCGGCAAGGCGGTTCCCTACAAGCACCTGCTGGACGAAGCCATCGAACTGTCGGAAAACAAGCCGGCCAAGGTGCTGATGATCGACCGCGGCCTGGACAAGGAATTCAACAAGGTGGCCGGCCGCGACGTCGACTACGCCACGCTGCGCGCCCAGTTCATGGATGCCAAGGTACCGTGCGAGTGGATGGAATCCAACGAGCCGTCCTACATCCTGTACACGTCGGGTACGACGGGCAAGCCGAAGGGCGTACAGCGCGACACCGGCGGCTACGCCGTGGCGCTGGCCTCGACCATGAAGCACATCTACTGCGGCGGCGAAGGCGAAACCTTCTTCTCCACCTCGGACATCGGCTGGGTGGTCGGTCACTCGTACATCATCTACGGCCCGCTGATCGCCGGCATGGCCACCATCATGTACGAAGGCACGCCGCTGCGCCCGGATGCCGGCATCTGGTGGCAGATCGTCGAGAAATACAAGGTCAACGTGATGTTCTCGGCGCCGACCGCAGCCCGCGTCCTGAAGAAGCAGGACCCGGCCTACATGCACAAGTACGACCTGTCGTCGCTCAAGCACATCTTCATGGCCGGCGAACCGCTCGACCAGCCGACGCACGAGTGGTTCATGGGCGAACTGGGCATCCCGGTCATCGACAACTACTGGCAGACCGAAACCGGCTGGCCGATGCTGGCTGCCCTGCCGGGTGTCGAGAAGACCCCGATCAAGTACGGCTCGCCGTCCTTCCCGGTCTACGGCTACAACCTCAAGAT
>DATGXM010000563.1:0-5135 GCA_035298985.1 Azonexus sp.
CGACCGCCTTGTCGACGGCATCGATGCCAGCCTGCTGGCGGGCGCCGATACCGGCCAGTTCGCCATCCAGCTTCACCGCATCGGCCCGCATGTCGGCAATCACCGCCTTGATGGTAGCCCCTTGCTCGCGGGCAATCTTGCGGCCGATCAGGTCGTTGGCCTGGATGGCTGTGGTGCCTTCGTAGATGGCCGTGATACGGGCGTCGCGCAGATGCTGGGCCGCGCCGGTTTCTTCGATGAAACCCATGCCGCCATGCACCTGGACGCCGAGAGAAGCGATATCGATGGCGCTTTCGGTGCTCCAGCCCTTGACCACCGGGATCATCAGGTCGGCGAAAGCCTGCCCCTTCTTGCGCGCCGCCTCGTCCGGACTGCCGTGGGCGTTGTCCTGCGCGGCAGCCGTAACATAAGCCAGCGCCCGCATCGCCTCGATGCGCGAACGCATAGACATCAACATGCGGCGCACATCCGGATGCTTGATGATAGGCACCTTCGGGCCACCCTTGACGCCCAGTTCGGTGCCCTGGATACGCTCCTTGGCATAGACGACGGCCCGCTGGTAGGCGCGCTCGGCATCGCCCAGACCTTCCAGGCCGACATTGAAGCGCGCCGCATTCATCATGATGAACATGTATTCGAGACCGCGGTTTTCCTCGCCGACCAGCGTGCCGATGGCGCCACCGTTGTCGCCGAAGGCGAGCACCGCCGTCGGGCTGCCGTGGATGCCCAGCTTGTGTTCGATCGACACGCAATAGACGTCATTGCGTTCGCCGGGCGTACCGTCCGCCTTGAGCAGGAACTTGGGCACCACGAACAGCGAGATGCCCTTGACGCCTTCCGGCGCATTCGGGGTGCGGGCGAGGACGAGATGGACGATGTTGTCCGTCATGTCGTGCTCGCCATAGGTGATGAAAATCTTCTGCCCGAAAATCCTGTAGGTGCCATCCCCAACCGGCTCGGCGCGGGTACGGACCGCCGCCAGGTCGGAACCGGCCGACGGCTCGGTCAGGTTCATGGTGCCGGTCCATTCGCCGGAAACCAGGTTGGGCAGATAGGCTGCCTTCTGTTCCCCGGTGCCGGCAATCATCAGCGCCTCGATGGCGCCCTGGGTCAGCATCGGGCACAACGAGAAGGCATGGTTGGACGCCTTCCACATTTCGCTGACCGCCGTGGACAGCAGCTTCGGCAAGCCCTGCCCGCCGAATTCCGGATCGCAGCCGAGACCGTTCCAGCCGTTATCGACAAACTGGCGATAGGCCTCCTTGAAGCCCGGCGAGGTGGTAACCGCCTTGTCCTTCCACTTGGCGCCGTTGGTATCGCCGACCCGATTGAGCGGCGACAGGACTTCGCCGGCAAACTTCGCGGCTTCCTCGAGAATGGCATCGACCACGTCCGGCGTGGCCTCCTCACAGCCGGGCAGCGCCACGACCTGATCCAGGCCGGCCAGCTCCTGCATGGCAAAACGGATATCCTTCAGCGGGGCAACGTATTCACTCATCGGCCTTACTCCATGCGGTTGGCAGTTTCTTTCAGTTCAATCAGGAACAGGATGTCGTCGACCACCGGCATGGCGAACCCCTGGCGTTGGCCGCCGCGGTTATCGCGTAACAGCTGGTACAGATAGCCGACCACGTCGCCGGCATCCCACAGGTCGCTGACCGCCTTCATCAGGCGCGGCATGTCCTCCAATGATTGCGGGCGCGGCGCGGCGGCAATCGCCCCTACCGCTTCCGGCAGCTTGGTGGCGCCCTCTTCCCAGGCCTGGACTTCGACATTGAAATGCTGGTTGAGATTGCTGGCGACGCTCTCGAATTCGGCCCGCATACCGGCCATGCGATAGACATCCATCAGGCGGATCCACGGCTGCAAGGCCTCTTCGGGATTGTGGTCGATAAATTCCTGCAGCGCCTGCGCCGCCCCCTTGACCCGACCAAAGGAGAGCATGATGTCGGCCAGTTCCATGACGGGATTGACGGCGAACTGCTCATCCAGCGTGGTGGCATCGATCGACAACACCGAATCGTGAGCCGGCACGGGTTGCGCGCTTTGCTGAACAAGCGCTTCGGCCGGCGGCGTATGATCCCGGTCATCCAGTACGAAATCGACTGACATCGGCTGGCTGGCCGCCGGTTCGAAATGCAGATCCACACCGCCCGGCTCAGCGAACTCGTCATGTCTCTGCGGGTCGATGCGCACCTCCGGGATGGTGACGAACGGATCGCTGTCCGAATCGGCCTCCCCAGCTTCGCGGTACCTGCGCCAGCCGAACCAGGCGGCAAGGCCGAACAACATGCCGGCAGCCAGGCCATAAAGACTCCATGACGTGTCGTCGGCGGCCTCATTGACCCTAAACGGTTTCACCTGAGGATTTGCCGCGGCTTCCTTCGGCGCTTCGCCTGGCGTCACTGGAACCGGGGGAACTGGCGGCACCTGTCCCGACGCCGCGGCTTCCTTTTCCACACGCTGTGCAAATTCGGCGGTACGCGCCTGCAACTCAACCAGGGCCCCTTCCATGTCGCGCAGCTTTTCAGCCGTCGCCAACTGCGAAGCGGCCTGCTCATGCAGCGCCATCAGCATCCGGTACTCGAGGCGCAGGATGTCGCGCTGCGTTTCCTTGGCCACCGTGGCGCTCAGCAACTCGGTAGCCAGGCGCAGGGACGGTTCGCCGGTCGCTCCCTCGTCGTTGCCGGACAGGATCAGGCGGTCAGGCATGCCGGAAGCAGCACGGCGCTTGCCGGATTGGCGCGGGGCCAATCTCGGCGGAGCCTCATCGGCGACCGGCGGGGCGGCCGGCCGGATGCGGGCAGGACGCCGCTCTATGGGCCTGGGAACCGGCTCGCTGCCAACCGCCTCCTGGCGCACCGGGGATGCCAACGCAACAGCGCCCCGGGGCGGCGACGCCATCAGCACGTAGTCGCGGGAAATTTCATGGCCGCAACCGAGCGCAATCCTCATTTGCATGATCGGCTCGCGCAGCGGGACTTCGGAGCGAATTTCCAGCACGGTCTCGGTACCGCGGCGCAGGGCCAGGCTGGCCCGGCGCACCCAGGGCAGATCGTCCGTCGATGCGGGCTGGACCAGGCGGAAGCACGATGCATCGAGGCGCTGCTGCTCCATGCCGAGCACGACCACCTCGACGCGCAGTCCCTCGCCGAGAACCGGATCACCGCGCAATTCACCCAAGCCAACGGCTGATGCATGGCCGCACAGAAGCAATGCCAGCAGCGAAATAGAAGCCCGGCGCACCACGCGATCCAAAAAAGCGCTCCTCAATGACGAAAGTGGCGAAATTGTAGCCCTTATTTCCCGCTCAGATAGCGCGAATCGTCGAAGGTAAGTACCCAATTCGGCCGGTAAACCACAAAAAGAGTCATGACCATTCCGGATAACGAAGCTTCGGCAAACCCGAGAAGCAGGAAATACGGGAAGTAATCGGCAATAAGGTAGTCCCAGGAATACGCCCCGGCTATCGCCAGCAGCATGCTCGCTGCAAAGCCGACACCGATAATGGTCAGTGCACTGCCCAGAAAGCCATTGACGAAGATGTAAACAAAAAAATGCCGGGGAAATATGCGGGAGAACAGGCGGAAGAATGTTTGGCTCAGGGCTACCCCAACCCCTGCCAGCAGCAAGGAATTCATGGCGTAGGCCACGGGACCGGCGGCGCCGTTCAGGGTAATGCCCAGGGTCACCAGCGACAGCCCGATGAAGGCCAGCGCCGGCCCGAAGCTCAGCGTAAATACGGTCGCACCGAGCAGATGAAAGCCCAGCCCCGGCTTGATCCCCGCCTTCAGGCTCCAGATCAGCGTCAGCATGACAATCATGCCCAGCCAGACATTGAGCTGTTCGGAATCCTTGAGCCGCGCCCACGGTGCCCGCCAAACGCTGCGGGCGAAGAGCGGCAGCCAGACGGCCCAGGCCGCCCAGTACCACGCTTCGCCCAACAGGGTATCGGTCAGATTCACAGGGCTATTTTAGTGCCAGCCCGTGATTCTGTGGCATTAGCCGACGGAACCCGCCAATTGCGGCACCACGTCGAACAGGTCGCCGACCAGGCCGTAATCCGCCACCTGGAAGATCGGTGCATCCGGATCCTTGTTGATGGCGACGATGACCTTGGACTCCTTCATGCCGGCCAGGTGCTGGATGGCGCCGGAAATACCGACGGCGATGTAGAGCTGCGGCGCGACGATCTTGCCGGTTTGGCCGACCTGATAGTCATTCGGCACGAAGCCGGCATCGACCGCGGCACGCGAGGCGCCGAGGGCGGCACCAAGCTTGTCGGCGAGCGGCTCGAGTAGCTTGTGGTAGTTCTCGCCGCTGCCCAGGCCGCGGCCACCGGAGACGATGATCTTGGCGGCGCCGAGTTCGGGACGCTCGGACTTGGTCAGTTCGCGATTCAGGAGCTGGGTCTGGGCGGTGTCGGGGGTCGCCGCAATGGTCTCGACCGCAGCCGAACCACCACCGGCGACCGGGTCGAAGGCCGTGGCTCGCACGGTGATGACCTTGACGGCATCGGCACTCTTGACCGTGGCCAAGGCGTTGCCGGCGTAGATCGGGCGGACGAAGGTGTCAGCCGATTCGACGGCAGTGATTTCGGAAATCTGCGCCACGTCGAGCAAGGCGGCGACGCGCGGGGCGAGATTCTTACCGAAGGTAGTGGCCGGAGCCAGGATGTGGCTGTAGCCGGCGGCATTGGCGACAACCAAAGCGGTCAGGTTTTCGGCGGTCTGGGCGTCGTAGTGGGCGGCATCGGCTACCTTGACCTTGGCAACGCCTTGCAGGCCGGCGGCTTGCTGGGCTGCAGCGGCGCAGTTGGCACCGGCGATCAGGACGTGGATATCGCCACCAATCTTCTGGGCGGCGGCAACGGTGTTCAGGGTCGCGGCCTTGAGGGCGGCGTTGTCGTGTTCGGCAATGACGAGAATGGTCATGATGGTCGTCTTCCTTAGATCACTTTGGCTTCGTTCTTGAGCTTGTTCACCAGTTCGGCGACATCGGCGACGCGGACACCGGCGCTGCGCTTGGGCGGCTCGCTGACCTTCAGGGTGGTCAGGCGCGGGGCGACATCGACGCCGAGGTCGGCCGGCTTGACGGTGTCGAGCGGCTTCTTCTTGGCCTTCATGATGTTGGGC
>DATGXM010000564.1:0-2160 GCA_035298985.1 Azonexus sp.
CCGGCTGGCTGCCGAAGCGGCTGAGATAGGGCATCTGCCGGGCCAGGCTGGCGCACAGCGCGTCCAGGGTCGTGATGCGCAGCCGGCCGGGGTGTTCGAGCAACCCCCAGCTGCGTTCAGCGTCCCGGGCCAGGGCCTGGCCGGCCAGCCGGAAGGTCAGCTGCTTGTGCGGCTCCGCGGGCAGCACGCCGCCGGCCGCCGTTTCCAGGCTACGCAGGATGCGGTCGCGCATCTCGGTGGCCGCCTTGTTGGTGAAGGTCAGCGCCAGCACTTCTTCCGGATGGTCGACCACGGCCAGCAGGCGCAGGTAGCGCTGGGTCAGCAATTCCGTCTTGCCGGCGCCGGCCGGCGCCTCGACGATGAACGAGGCCACCGCCAGCGCCCGCTGGCGCGCGGCTTCGTCCTCGGCGAGACGGTCGACCGTGGTTTGCATCAGTCCCGCAGCTTCCGCGCCCAGGCGGCCAGCGCCGTCATCTGGCTGCCGACCAGCTGGATCAGCTTGGCGTCGGTCAGGTTGCCGTCGGCGTCGAAGGCGCCGGTGAAGGCATTGGCGAAAACTTCCGGCTTGTTGAGCGGATGCAGGTCGAGGAAGACGCAGACCTGACGCAGATGGTATTGCGAACGCGACGTGCCCATGCCGCCGCCGGCGCCCATGATGGCCACCGCCTTGCCGGCGACCGGCGCGCAGTTCGGCTCGCGCGACGCCCAGTCGAGGGCGTTCTTCAGCGCCGGGGCCAGCGAATAGTTGTATTCCGGGCAGGCCAACACCAAGGCATCGGCCGCCGTCATCTGGTCGAGCAGTTTGCGGACTGCCGCCGGCTTTTCGGCAATATCGGCGTTGTAGAACGGCACCGCCGACAGATCGGCGATCTCCATCGAGACGCCGTCCGGCAGTTCGGCCATCGCCGCCCGCAGCAGGCCGGCATTGGTCGATTGGCGGCGCAGACTGCCGCAGATACCCAGCAACTTCAATTCGTGCATGATGTTCTCCCGTTCAATGGACAATCGCGCCGGAACCCGCTTCCGCTCCGGCCTCCTGCTCGGCGGCCGCCGCCAGCAGGCGACGGCGTTCCGGCAATCGTAGCAGCGGCAGTACCTCGCAGTACTGCAGCCCTTTTTCATCGGCGAAAGTGACGCTCGCCACCCCGGCCTTCACTTCGCTGGCCACCGCGTGCAGGCGTTCCCGCCAGTGCGTGACGACGGCGATCCAGTCGGGAAATTCGGCCGGATCGAAGATTTTCTGCTTGTCGTCGCCGACGCCGTGCACGCCGGGCAGGATGTCCTTCTCGTCGGCCACCCCGGCGAAGGCCGGCTTGTCGAGCAGGACCTTGGCGAAAACCACGGCCGCCACCTCGTCATTGACCAGCGCGGCGTAGATCGGCAGCTGCGGTTCGGTGATCCGCTGCTCGGCCCAGTTCCTGGTATCGATGCCGGCGCCGGTCTTGTAGTCGATGATGACCTGCCGCCCGTCGGCCAGGCGGTCGATGCGATCGACCACCATCTTCACCTTGATGCCTTCGATTTCCACCTCGGCCGGTTCCTCGCAGGCGATGACCTCGAAGGGCAGGCCGCGTTTTTCCTCGACCGTCAGCCACAGAGCCAGCAGCTTGTGCAGGCGCACCGCCTCCAGTTCGCGGAAGCGGGCCGGCAGGGTCATCCGGCGATCCATCTCGAAACTTTGCAGGGCGCGGGCTACCGCCTCGGCGATGGCCCGCTCACGGGCGCTTTCGGACAGGGCGGCCAGGGCCTGCGACGACCGCAACTCGCGCCACAAGGCCTCCAGCGCCTCATGCACCAACGTGCCGCGCGCCGCCGGATCGAGGCCTTCGACCGGCTCGTCCATCGCTTCGCCGCCCAGCCGGAACTGGAAATAGGCCCAGGCCGGGCAGATGGCCTGGGCGCGCAGCAACCAGCTGCCGCCGGAAACCTTCTCGCCGGCCGCCACCGGCGGCGCCGCGGCGTCGTCCACCGCTTCGATGGCGTCGGCCGACTGTTCGGCCATTTGGCGGGCGACGGTGACGATGGCGGCTACCGGTTCGCTCGACGCCGGCAAACCCTTGAGCAAGGGACTGGGCCGCAAAACCCGGTTGCCGTCGGCGCAGGCATGGGAAAAACGAACTTCCGGCGCTGCCTGGGATAGGCGCTCATGGACGCGGCGGG
>DATGXM010000565.1:0-3136 GCA_035298985.1 Azonexus sp.
CCCCAAGCCGCATCGGCTCCCGCGGCGAAGCCGGCAGCCGACCTCTCCACGGTCAGCAAGCAGGATCAGGTCACGAGCCTGAAACAGGCGCTGACGCAGGGCGCGGAAACCGCGGTGAAAAATCTTGCGAAGGAGAACGGCTACCTCGGCAACGACAAGGTACGCATCCCGCTGCCGGACAGCCTGAAAAAGGCCGACGGCCTGCTGCGCCAGTTCGGCATGGGCAGCTACGCCGACGACCTCGTCACCTCGATGAACCGCGCCGCCGAGGCGGCCGTGCCGGAGGCGAAGACGCTGCTGGTCGGCGCGGTGAAGCAGATGACCGTCGCCGACGCGAAGGCCATCCTCACCGGGCCTGACGATGCCGCGACGCAATACTTCCGCAAGACCACCGAGACCGCGCTCGCCGGCAAGTTCAAGCCCATCGTCGCGAAGTCGATGCAGAAGGTGAAACTCGCGCAGACCTACGACCGTTTCGCCGGCAAGGGCGCGCAGTTCGGCCTGGTGGACGAGCGCGACGCCAAGCTCGACGACTACATCACCCGCAAGTCGCTCGACGGCCTGTTCCTGATGATGGCCGAACAGGAGAAGGCGATACGCGCCAATCCGCTGGAAGCGACCGGCAACCTCGCAAAGAAAGTCTTCGGCATCCTGCGCGGACAGTAAGCTCTACTCCGTGACCGAATCCGCCAGCCTGCTCTCGCTGTTCGCCAGCAGCTTCCTCGCCGCGACGCTGCTGCCGGGCGGCTCCGAGGCCGTGCTGTACGCGGTGCTCAAGGCGTATCCCGAAACACTATGGACCGCGCTCGCGGTCGCCACGCTGGGCAACACGCTGGGCGGCATGGTCAGCTTCGGCATGGGCTGGCTGCTGCCGCAGACCCAGCAACTCAAACATGTGGAGAAAGTCAGGAAGTTCGGCGCACCGGTGCTGCTGCTGTCGTGGGTGCCGCTGTTCGGCGACGCCCTCTGCCTCGCCGCCGGCTGGCTGCGTCTGCATCCCTGGCAGGCGGTGCTGTATATCGCGATAGGAAAATTCGCGCGCTACTGGGTGATTGCAGCGGCGGTGGTTTGAGGAAGCGGATCGTCCACGATCCGATATGCCACCGCTGAATTTACACTCGTCAATACACTGACGTATGATGAAACGACTGCCCAAAAAGGAGAAGCGAATGCGAATCAAGCCAAGTGTGCCGATGAGTATCTTGGGGATGATTGCCATCCTGTGGACCGCGACCGCAGCATGCGCCCAGCAATCTCCGGAGGAAGAAGCCAGACGCTACTACCTTCGCGGCATCGCGGCAGTGGAGATGGCGAAGAGCAATGAGGATTTGGCCGCTGCCATCGTCGAGTTCCAGAAGGCGACACAAGTGGCGCCCGGCATGGCGTCCGCCTGGCACAACCTTGGAATGGTACAGGCCAAGGTTGGGCAGTTGAAGGAGGCCATCGAAAGCTTCACCCGCTACGTTGCCGTTGCTCCCAAATCAGAAGACACCCAGAAGATCCAGGACGAGATCATCAAGCTCGAATACCGCCTGGAGCAGAGCGGCAAATACAACTACCTCGCGGGCACCTGGATCGAGCCGGGCGGGAATACGGTATCTGCGACCACCGAAGGCGGCAGGCTTACACTCCTGATCAGCCGGATGAACTTCCCGGGCACCGTTGAACGATGGATGTGGGGGGATTTATCGGGCAGCGACCAGGTCCTTGAAAATATCAAGCTGCGTCTGGATGTAAAAGACAATCGAGTCGCGGGAGTGATGGAAATCGACATTCCCGCGTCGGCATCTTCCGGCTCATCCAGGCACCAATGGTGCAACCTTCCTGCAGGAAAAGAGATCAACCAAGTAGAAGGTGTTCTGGAAAATGGGCAACTCATCCTGAAGATCAGCAAGATGAAGTACAAGCTCGAGCACAACAAAGGCGAAAACATGCTGTTCGGGAGTAACTGGGTCCGCTGCGATGCCGTCACACCCATGGGGAATGTCATCATCGAAACCAGACTCCGGGGCCCCATGCCGGCGCTGGGGCGCGGAGGTATTGGGGCCGAACTGCGTTACGGAACCGATGTTGTCAAAGTGCTCCGCCCGGATTCGGGATTCAACCTGGAACCTGGCGATGAGATCATTTCCGTTAATGGCGTAGTCCTGAAAGACTTACCCAGCGATTACGAACGGATGCTGGCCATCCGCGGAGAACCGGGAAGTCTCGTCGATCTCGTGGTTAGCCGGGTCGTCAAGAAAGCAGGTGCCTTTTCCGCGGAGAAGCGGGAGAGGATCCAAGTGTCCGGTCAGCGGGTGGAACTCGTGCCGAATTAGCGCAGCCTTCGCATCCGACAAAAAACCCGCCATCGGCGGGTTTCTTATTTGGTTGACCGCGCCCCTTTGGCACGCGCATCACGGCTGCAACGCAACCACCGTCGCCTTGCCTTTCAGGGTCAACATCTTGCCCATGCGGGCGCGTTTGCCGAAGTGGCCCTGCAGATCCTTGTCGTTGAGTTGCACGACCTGCTCGCGGCTGCCGCTATGCGCGACGACCGCAACCTTGGGAGTATTGATCACGGCGACCGCAGCCAGTTCGTCTCCATCGGCCATGCCCATCACCACGACGCCCTTGCCGCCGCCGGCGAGCTGCTTCATCTCGGCGAGCAGGAAGGCGAGCAGGCGGCCGGAGCGGCAAGCGGCCACGACCAGCGATTTCTCCGACGGCGTGAACAAGGCAGGCTGCAATATCTGCTCCCCCTCGACGCTGACGAACTGCTTGCCGGCCTTGTTGCGGCCGACCATGTTGCCTATGGTGCAGGTGAAGCCGTAACCGGCAGCAGTGGCCAGCATCACGTGCTGTTCGGCATTGCCGCAGATCACGTGCACGATCTTCGCGCCCGCCGCCACATCGATCAGCGTGGACAGCGGCACGCCATCGCCGCGGCCGCCCGGCAGCTGGTGCACGGGGATGCTGCATACGCGGCCGTTGCTGCAGATGACGATGCAGTGGTCGGTGGTGCGACACTCGAACGCACCGAGCATGCCGTCACCATCCTTGAACGAAATGGCGGACAGGTCGAGGCCGTGGCCCTGCCGCGTGCGTCCCCAATGTTTCTTGGAAACGATCACGGTCACCGGCTCGTCGACGACCT
>DATGXM010000566.1:0-21679 GCA_035298985.1 Azonexus sp.
TCCAGGGCGGCAAGATCACCCGCGTCGAAAGCTGGCTGGAGTCGCTCGGCCTGTGGTGGGGAGCCTTCGACAACAGCTATTTCTACAGCGATTCACACAACGACCTGCCGCTGATGCAGAAGGTGAAGACCCCTATCGCCGTCGACCCCGACGACAAGCTGCGCGCCCACGCCGGCGCCCAGGGCTGGACCGTCATGAGCCTGCGCTGACCCCATGCGCATCCCCTTCCTGAGTCCGGAAGCGCCCTTCGCCATCCTCGCGATGGTGCTGCTGCTGATCGTCATCCTGCGCCCGCTCAAGGCCATGCGGCCGTCGCTGATCAACACCAGCGTCTTCTTCCTCGCCTGCATCATCGGCGACGTGCTGGCCGGGCTGCCAGCCGGCGGCACTACCGGCAAGGCAGCCGCCGGCTGGCTGCGCCAACTCGCCGTCTTCGGCGAGGGCCTCGCCGTTCTCCGCTTTCTCGGCCTGGCCTTCTTCAATGTCGCGCTACCCCGGCTCAATCTGCGCATTTCGGGCATCCTCGGCGACATCCTGGTGATCATCGCCTACATCGGCTGGGCCTTCTTCCGCCTCAACCTGGCCGGTGTCGAGCTGAATCACCTGTTCGCCACCTCGGCCATCCTGACCGCCGTGCTCGCCATCTCGATGCAGGACACCCTGGGCAACCTGCTCGGTGGCCTGGCACTGCAGATGGACAATTCGCTGGAAATCGGCGACTGGATCCGGGTTGACGACCTGTCCGGCCAGGTCACCGACATCCAGTGGCGCTTCACCGCCCTGCTCACCCGCAATGGCGAAAAGGTCGTCGTCCCCAACAGCCAGCTGATGAAGGGCCGCTACTACGTGCTCTGCGACAAGCACCAGGCGCAGCCAGCCTGGCGGCGCAACATCAGCTTCAACGTCGATCTCGCCGTGTCGCCCGGCAAGGTCATCGCACTGGTGCAGGGCGACATCGCCGACGCCAGCATCCCGAATGTCGCGGTATTCCCGGCACCGAGTTGCGTACTGATGGATTTCGGGCCGGGCTACGCCCATTACGTCCTGCGCTACTGGCTGCTCAACCCGCAGGCCGACGACCCGACCGATTCCGACGTCCGCATCCACATCCTCGCCACCCTGCAGCGCAACGGCATCCGCCTGGCCACCGACGACCACACCATCCACCTGGTCGAGGAAGGCGCCGCCCACCGCGAGGAAGTGGAAAGCCGCGAAATGCAGCGCCGCATGCAGGCGATCAATGCCATCGAGTTGTTCGCCCGCCTGTCCGATGCCGAAAAGCAGCACCTCGCCAAGCAGCTGATCAAGGCGCCCTTCGCCCGTGGCGACGTGATCACCCGTCAGGGCGCCATCGCCCACTGGCTGTACATCGTGGTCAGCGGCGAGGCCGAAGCCTGGTGGCAGCCGCCGGAAGGCGCCCGCCGCCTGCTCGAAAAGCGTGGCCCGGGCAGCGTCTTCGGCGAAATCGGCCTGATGACCGGTGCGCCGCGCCGGGCCACCGTCATCGCCAATACTGATGTCGAGGCCTACCGCCTGGACAAGGCCGGCTTCCAGTCCATCATCGAACAGCGGCCGGAACTGGCCGACACACTGTCCGTCATGCTGGAACGCCGCCTGCAGCGCTTTGCCGAACTGGAGCAGGGTTACGCCCAGGGCCAGAACGAACTGGCGCAACGCACGCCGGGCAGCGCCGACATCGGTCGCAAGATTCGCGAATTCTTCGGGCTGGATTGATGTCGAACCCGCCAGAATCCGTGATTAATCACCGAGTTCCGGTAAAATTCGCCCTTTCCGCAGCCAAGCCGGCATCAACCGAACGGTAATACGTGATCCGCAAACTCATCTCCCGCGTTTTCAGCGGCAAGAAACCGACGGCCAACCGCCACGAACCGGCCGTCATCCCCGTCTCCAGCCACGGTATCACCCGTGACCGCATCAGCAGCGGCAGCCGCCGCGTCTGCGAAACGCTGCAAAGCCACGGCCACAAGGCCTACGTCGTCGGCGGCGCCGTGCGCGACCTGCTGATCGGCGCCGAGCCCAAGGATTTCGACGTCGCCACCGACGCCACGCCGGAGGAAGTGCGCCGCTACTTCCGCCGCTCGCGCATCATCGGCCGCCGCTTCCAGATCGTGCATGTCATGATGGGCCAGGAAACGCTGGAAGTGACCACCTTCCGCGGCGCCCTCGGCGACGACGCGAAAAAGGACGAACACGGCCGCGTGCTGCACGACAACGTCTTCGGCTCGCAGGCCGAGGATGCCGCCCGCCGCGACTTCACGGCCAACGCGCTGTACTACGACCCGGCCACCGAGGCGGTGCTCGACTACCACCACGGCGTTGGCGACCTCCAGCAGAAGACGCTGCGCATGATCGGCGAGCCGCGCGCCCGTTACCGCGAGGACCCGGTGCGCATGCTGCGCGCCGTCCGCCTGGCCGCCAAGCTCGACCTGATCATCGATCCGGATGCGCGCAGGCCAATCCGCGAAATGGCCGAACTGCTCGAAAACGTGCCGCCGGCCCGTCTGTTCGACGAAATGCTCAAGCTGCTGACCTCCGGCCACTCGGTCAAATGCCTGACCCAGCTGCGCGACGAAGGCCTGCACCACGGCCTGCTGCCGCTGCTCGACGTCATCCTCGAACAGCCGATGGGCGAAAAGTTCGTCATGCTGTCGCTGGCCAATACCGACGACCGCGTGCGACGCGGCAAGGGCACCTCGCCCGGCTTCCTGTTCGCCACCCTGCTCTGGCACGAAGTGCTGGCCCATTGGGAAAAGCTCAAGGCCAAGGGCGAGCCGAAGATTGCGGCGCTGTACACCGCGATGGACACCGTCCTCGACGTGCAGGGCGAAAAGCTCGCCATCACCCGCCGCATCGCCGGCGACATCAAGGACATCTGGGCCCTGCAGCCGCGCTTCGAACAGCGCGCCGGCAAGCGTCCCTACGCCCTGCTCGAACAACCGCGCTTCCGCGCCGGTTACGACTTCCTGGTCCTGCGTGGCCAAGCCGGCGAAATTGACATGGAAGTCGCCGACTGGTGGACGCGTTTCCAGAATGCCGAAGGCGACAAGCGCGCCGAGATGCTGCTGCCGGAACAGGCCGGCGACAAGAAGAAACGCCGGCGCCGCAAGAAACCGGCCCATGCCGGCGCCGCCAGCCACGCCACCAGCGAATGAACACTGCCTACGTCGCGCTCGGCGCCAATCTGGGCGACCCGGCCACGACCGTCCGTGCCGCCTTCGCCGCACTGGCCAACCTGCCGGAAAGCCGCATCGTGCATTGCTCGTCGCTGTACCGCACGGCGCCGGTCGGCATCACCGAACAGCCGGAATTCGTCAATGCCGTGGCCGAGCTGGCTACCGACTTGGCGCCGGAAGCCCTGCTCGACGCCTTGCTTGAAGTCGAACAGCGCTTCGGCCGCATCCGCGCCGAGCGCAACGGGCCGCGCACCCTGGATCTTGACCTGCTGCTCTACAACGACCAGTTCGTCGATCTGCCGCGCCTGACCCTGCCCCATCCGCGCCTGCACCTGCGCGCCTTCGTCCTCCAGCCGCTGGCCGAAATCGCCCCGGATCTGGTCATTCCCGGCCGTGGCACCGTCGCCGCCTGGCTGCCGGCCGTCGCCAACCAGGGCATCGTCAAGCTGTGAGCCTGTTCGGCGTGAATATCCCCGTGCTCTGGCAGACGGTCAGCCTGCTCGCCCTGGCCAACGTCTTCATGACCTTCGCCTGGTATACGGAGCGATCCACTTGCCGAGTATCCCAATTCCCTTTATTTACTGGGCAATAACGGTAGGCAAGTGCCATATACACTTGCTTTAATTCAAAACAGGTATCTTCTGGCAAGTGCTTGTCGGGGAGAAAGCAGTGAAGAAAGTTGCTCTCCAGCCACATTGAAACTACTGATAGAGCGCAATACCTGTGACCACTCAACAGTTCGGTAGATCGAAGTGACAACGCTTGCAGTCGCTGTATTCCTCTTGGTCTACTTGGGGATGATTTTTGGCGGCCTCCCATTTCTGCAATTGGATCGCACCGGTATAGCGCTGCTTGGGGCAATCGTCCTTGTCGCATTCCAAGTGATTAGTGTTGAAGATGCATATCGGTCATTGCATTCACCGACATTGATCCTACTCTTCTCCTTTATGGTGATCTCCGCTCAACTCAGGTTAGGCGGTTTTTACCCATGGGTAGCACGCTGGATCGCTTCTTCGAATGGCAGTCCGCCAGCCCTGCTGGGTGCCGTCGTTCTTGCTGCGGCATATTTGTCAGCCGTCTTCAGCAACGACGTCGTTTGCTTGGCAATGGCGCCTGTGATCATCGAAATATGTCGCGCCAGGAAACTCAATCCAGTACCGTTCTTGATTGGCCTCGCCTGTGCTGCAAATATCGGCTCGGCTGCGACTCTTATTGGTAATCCACAGAACATGCTGATTGGACAGACGCTAAATCTGGCGTTTGGCCATTACCTCGTGCTGACATTCATTCCGGTGGCGTTAAGTCTGATAGTGACCTGGTGCATCGTTATCATTCTGAAACGCCGTCAAGGATGGGTGTCAGGCGAATCTACTATGACTATCCCGGAGGACAAGCGTAGCGAGGGACCTGCACCGCTAGATCTTTGGCAGACTACAAAGGGCCTTGCTGTGGCTATCGTTCTCTTTATTGCGTTTCTGTATGCGCCATGGCCGCGCGAACTTATGGCGCTAGCTGGAGCAGGACTTTTGCTCTGCAGCCGCCGATTGCATTCAAGACACATGCTCGGCCTTGTTGACTGGCAGCTCCTGATCTTGTTTATGGGTCTATTTGTGGTCAATCATGCCCTGCAACAAACAGGATTGCCAACACAAGTGGTGGAGGCATTGGCATCCGCCGGCTTCAACATGCGGGATCCTGGGCCGCTCTTCGTCACAAGTTTTGCACTCAGCAATATCGTGTCTAATGTGCCGGCGGTTATGTTGCTATTGCCAACGACGGTGGGCGATTATGCCGGAACACTGCTGGCCCTTTCGAGCACTCTGGCAGGCAATCTCTTAATCGTCGGGAGTATTGCCAATATCATTGTCGTGAATGAGTCGGCACGAAAGGGCATTACGATTGGTTGGCGAGATCACGCAGCACTCGGTGTCCCGGTTACCTTTGCCACCTTAGCGATAAGTGGAGCCTATCTCTCGCTAATTACCTACTGAGCCCAGTACTGCGCCATCTTCCTATAATGCTAGAAACGCGGCCCCCTTAACGGCACAAATCGGCCTCTAACGATTCTTCCAAGCGTTCTCTTGCCATCGAGCTCTCGGATCAGCAAGCCTGGCTGATCGTCGCACCCGAAGTACAGCGGGACACCCTTTTCCCGGGGAAGTCTTATACCTGGCTTAATTAATGCGCTTTTGGCGCGTATCAGGGCCTTCTGGCCCTCTTCGATGTTGGCACGCCTAATATGCTCCGGCGGTAGTGTTGCTTCGACCGTAACCGAGCCAAACGAAACCGACACTGTCGCTTGTTCTTCGTTGGCCGAGGGCAGGCTGGACCTCTTAACTTTCAGTTCCATCGCGACTTCGCCCGGTCAATAGCAACACAAGTATTGTATAACCCGACTCCATGTCACCAAATGCTTGGCGGTCCTTGAGTATTGTTGACCTGCTGCCCTTCTCGGCGGGATTGCCTTGTCTTATGCCAGCGAGGAGTTGTAGCCAAAGTCATGTTGTCGTAACTTAAGCTGCTAACCGGAGAGCTTAACTTTGTCGAATCTAGTTCACTTTGAATTTCCACCACCCCGCTCCTGGGAGCAGTTTGAGGAGCTCTGTGCAGATCTGTTCGAAACCATGTGGAGTGACCCCGGGCTGGTGAGGCATGGCCGTGCCGGTCAATCGCAAAACGGTGTGGACATCATCGCAGCTCGTGGAAGCATCTTTCCGGTTGGATTGCAATGCAAGAAAAAGGCGCATTGGCCAAATAAAAAACTCACATTTGCCGAAGTCAAAAATGAGACTGAGGACGCGGACAAGTTCCGCCCTTTGCTGAAAGAGTTCTACATCCTGACCACTGCACTGGGAGATGAGCGACTTGAAAGCCAAGTGCGCCAATTCAATGAGTCGCGCCAGAAATGCAATAAATTTCTAGTAACAGTCCTATCCTGGACAGAGATCGTGCGTCGAGTCGCGCGATACGACGACGTGGCTCGAAAGCATTTCCCGCTGGGAACACGGGGGGACGGCTTTACCCCATTACTCGCCACTTGGTATACGCGCGACGGGAAGCTTGAGGTAACGGGCGAAGAATGGGAGCTTTCTGTCCGAGAACTTGGGGAAGACTACCAGGATTGGCCCTCTGGGCACGTTGTTGTCCGCCAGCGCGAAACCGATGACCTAGCCACCAAAATTGGAGGATTGCAAGGAACTTCTAACAATGACCGGGAGCACAAATTAAAACTGCGCCGGGAGTTGCGCCTCATGCGCGAAAAAGAAGCGCGACTTGAGAAGACCATTCGAAAGCTGTACACACATCCACAATTCAAGTTCTACATGCTTGAACTCTATGATAACGACTCGCCGACAATACTTCAGTCGCTTATCGAGTTTGATGTGCGACGAGATTTCCAGAATGCAGGAGAGTGCAAGATTCGGATCTTGCCTCCATCTCCAGAACGGCTGAATGGTCCGTTCTCGACTTACAGCGTTGCACAGCGCGAAATACCTTTGGATATGTCGAGTGGTGAATTTTCATCTATTCTCCAGGCGGAAAGGGATTTCCCCAATAAGCATTACGGCAATTCGATAGTTCAGGTTGTGTCTGAACTTCCAGCAGCGATCCGGAGCCGCCTTGCCATACCAGCAATTCTGAGAAGAATCGATCGAATAATGCAGGAAGACAAGAAGAGTCCGGAAGAAATGGAGCTAGCAGGTTATTTCGACATCGATTCCTGGAAGTACACCTATTAGAAGGTCATAACTTCGAGCTCATCGGAAAAGCAATCCGCCATTGACCTCCGTCGGATGCTAAGTGGCAGGTAACCGTCGCATTGCGGTCCGATACCGTCCGCTAGGCCAACGGCCGGAGTGGCCGATATCCAGCCTCAGATCAGCAATAGCAGGTCGTGCTGCCTCATATTCGCTTGAACGCTTTCAGAAAATTTGTCGGATGCTTACAGAACCGAATGTGCCCCTGCGAATTTAGCGGACGATTCGTTTCAGTGAATGCGGGAGTTATGTAACCCCAATCCCCAAGGGTTGAGAAATAGACAACATAGTCAATTTTCGCCCCCTGCCACTTGTTCTCAACTCGGATCGATTCGTCTTTGGTCTGAATACTCTTGACCTGTATCCGGTAGAAGCTGTCATCGTCGGCCACAACAAGATCAGTCTTTTTGCCGTGATCAATTACTGGGATTAGAACTTCCCAACCATCGCTTAGAAGCCAGGCAGATAGAAGTTGCTCATACGACAACTGTTTATGGGCAGCCAACGTGGTTTGTTTGAGGACTGAATTTTTTACAGGCATGACATTACCTTTTCAGGTTATGCCGTACGACAGCCGGAGTGGTGGCTTCCTGTATACGGACCGAGGCGGTATCGCACCGACCTCCCGACAAGCATCACCGCACTGTGATAGTCAGTGGAAGAGTAGCAAAGGCTGCCAGCCTTGCAGTTCGGGCAGACACCCACTTCCTGCATAAATGCCACCTTGGCCCATAACGGACCGTGACGCGATTGCGAGCAGATTATCTGCCACGGCATGAGGCTGTCAATGGTGCTTCAGGCCCGCGGCGTGTGCCATCAAATGACTGGTAGCCACACCTTGCCGGCCATTGCCCAACCATGAAGCCAACGACCGTTGAGGCCAAAGAGTGAGCGTAGCGACCATAAAACAGAGTATCGCTAGTAGAACGTGATCGTCATGACGCGCTAGCGCAAGCGGTATCCGGTGCGCGTCGCGCGGTCGAAACTGAAGACATGCTCTCGCGGGCTTTCCTGGCAGCGGCCGACAATTCGTCGAGGAAAGTCCGGCTCCCCTTTGTCGAGCAACACCTGTGCGCTGCAGATGGGGCAGGTTCCCGCGTATTTGATCATTCGGACGCGCTTTGGGGTATCTGCCGCGCTGCCTTCAGGCTTAAACAGTTCGATACAGACGCCAAACTCTTTGAAGCCGACCATATGGTCAGAAGCAAGAACGATCCGGTCATCGACCAGCCGACAGAAGCGGTCAACAAGGTAGCGCGCATACCAAGCCAACAGGCCGATGTAGATTAGGACGACCGTGTCACGTGTGGTGAGTGGTGCTGCACTTTGGCTCATTAACCACAGCAAAAAGACGCTGAGCAGACCGACAATCGCAAACCAGAGAAGATTCGGCCAAACCAACATCCATTTCCGCCAGCCTTCCGCGACTTGGTTCTTGTCGAAGAGCCAGCGTGCCCACCGTGAGAGTTTAAGTTTCTCGGCGGGGATATAGTCAATGTCGTGTTCAGGGAGTTTTTTCGCGGCCTGTGCGCTAGGTCCCGGGATGGGGAGTGCAACCAGAGAAATCAAGGCTTGATTGCCAGCCCCACCGTTGCTCTCTCGCTTTTCGATCCAGGGATAAACCGCCAGGCCTTGGTCGGAGGCGAATTTCTGAATACCTTCTTCGCATTTTTGGCGAAAATCGCCGGTAAGCGTTTTCCAGTGACGGCCAAACCAGGCGCTGGCATCGCCTTCGGTTTCCCCAGTGACGGCTCCGCGAATCGCAAGGTAATTGAAAACAGGTTGCTTGCCCTCAGAGAGTCGCTGAAGCGTTTCATCGGCAAGAAAACGCAGTATTTGGTAATGCTGGGCAGTGCGCCAGTGGACGGTCAGGTAATCCTTAAGGCACTGAGCTATTGCAGCTATCTCGTGGTCGAGATTATTTGTGATGCTATCCGTAAGATACTGATTGTTATCCATTTCATTCCCTGTGCGAGGGTATTGCCAGGGTTCTGAAGTGAAATTTCGGAAGCGAAATTCCTAACCTGACTTCGTGTTCAAAGTACGGAGTCAGGATTATGCAGCAGAAATTTTTAGTACTGGGTGTGCCGGTCTTTATCAGGAAGCTCCCTTCTGGGGATATGGCGGTATGGCACCCGTTCAATTCCGATGTGCAGGCCGTAATTGAGCCCATTTGTCGTGGGCGTGGCTACTGGCAACCGGACTTTACGAATTGGATTGTGAAAGCTCCTAATGCCGCTTCTGTCTTGCGCGAATTGGCAGCGGTAGGGAGGTCGGTATGAGCCGAACTCCTGCACGTATTACGTGGGCGCTCGATATTCAGTCCGGCAAATTGGTTAAGGCAGATCGCGCCGATCACCGTCCTGGTAAGGGCCGCTATCGCTGCTTGGATGAACGTTGCTCCCGAGATTTAACCGTGGCTCGTAGCAAGCAAGGAAGGCAGCACTTCAGGCATTTCCGGAATGGGCATTCGGAGGGTTGTGCCTTTCACGATTTAGCCAAGGGGAAGCATGAGGCGGCTCAACGTGTTCTGGCGACGCTATTTTCTGAAGCCTTACGTCGAAGGACGCCAATGCCGCTGATGGTTTTCAATACACCAGCAGGAGTCCGAACGGTGCTTCCGTTTGTTCAGGCTCACGAGGTTGTTATGGAGTGGCGTTGCCCTCTGAGCGGGCGGCGAGTTGATCTTGCCTTGCTTGAACAATCGGGGCAACCCGTACTCCTTGTCGAGGTATGGCACACCCACGCGGTGGATGGTGACAAGCGCAGAGACTTAACCGGCTACTGGTGGATTGAGGTTGAGGCAAACGATGTGTTGGCAGATACCGATAAGCTTCTCATCCGCAATCATGACAATCTACCGCCGCAACTGGCATTGGCTTGGGAGCAGTTCGAGTTGTTTCGGGAGTCTGGCCCGTAATCCTCACAAAAACACTTAAATCGCCCCGACTTATGTAGCCAGTATTTAACGTCTGCTCTGCGGCGCAATACAGCAGCAGAGCAAAAGGTAGTTGGACGGCAGCTATGGCCGACAAGCGGTCGGTGAAAGTGTGCCTTCATAAGCGGGCACCTACCGTCTGAGTACGGTATGCTATGCGCGTCTAAGGACTGCCGGTTTCGTGTTCTGTTTTTGAGGGCAGAGCGTTTCGGACATGATGACAAGCCGCTGTTCTAGTTGATTTTGTCTGGCATGTAGTATCCGATGTTATAGAGCACAGCCCACGTTACGCAGCGGTTCAGTCGCCCTAAAGAAGTTAAGCTTCATTAACAACTGGTCGCTGCAAAATGAACTGGACACCAAAAACAGCTAATCCCGCAATACTTACTGCCTTGTCGGACTACCGCGACTTTGTTATGCGGATAGCGACTCTCTACGCAGGCACTAGGCTCGTCGAGTTCATCGATCTATCTGCACTCGGCGGCGAGACAAAGATTGCTATATCGGATGACTTCTCCGAAGGAATGACCACCATCCGGACGGTGGATCAGTTGTCCCAATCCATTCGATCGGGAGAATATGGGCAGCTTGCATTAGGACTGGGAGTGATCCAGCTATGCACCGCCTTCGAGATATTCTTTGATAGTGTCGCAAGCGCCCACGGAGTCGCAGTCTCCCAGGCTGACTCATTTGACGTCACACATCATTCGATTGGCGGAACTGTTAAGCTGGGCAACAAGACACTGATGCAAATTAGGAAGCTCCACCTCTCATTGGGGGTCACCAGCCCAATGAACTCCGACGAAGTCTTGATCAAACTCGCGTCAATCATTGAGGCACGGAATTGCTTTACACACGCTGGCGGCTTGGTGAAAAGTACCAAAGCTAAAGAGAGACTGTGGGCATACCGAATTCCGAGCACCGTTGGGCAACCTCTGAAGCTCAAAGACAACCACCTCGATGACTTCTTGCATTACATGGCAATCAATACCTTGGCGTTTGCCAACAACGTGCCATGAAGCCCAACCCGTTGGCCAACCCGACCGCCCCAAAGCTGCGCTTTTGGGTTACCTACGCGCTCCGGGGTCGGTTTACCTTCAACGTTAGCCTCATCTCAGAAGCGACCTCAGCATTATGAACCGAATTACCGCCATCGTCCGTTCTCACCTCCACGGGAGCTTCCATGAGGTCGACGCTTTTGGAACCTTCGTCAATGAGCCGGATAATTCGAAAAAGACTATTACGCCGGGGGGCGTATACGGGTTTTTCGTAAAGCTCTCAGCTGATGAGGTCGATCTTTTATTTGCTGAAGCGCGATCTAAGAATACCCTCGCCATTAATCTACGAGCCAACTTCAAGCCGCTCGTCGAGAACATCTATCCGCTTTACTGGGGCAAGGACAAATCGCTTGGCTCTCGAATAAACGCACACATTAAGAATCCGGACGGAAGAGCTCAAGGAAAGACAGGAACCGGCCTGGTACGGCTTTGTGCATATTCAACCCTACACGGAAAAGAGATCGGCGTTGTGGCTGTTACTGTAAGCGATTATTCAGCTTTCGAGCGCCATATTCGCTCCATCTATCCCGACCTCTTAAAAACGAAGAGTACGAAAATTTGACGCGAACAACTGTTAGGCTACCAAGGTGATGTCGAACATCATTGATCAACATGTTCAAACATTCGACGAAATTCGTCGTATAGGTTTGATATGTCACGGGTTGGATTTGTCGAGTTGCGAGATGTTCTCAGGCTCTCAGGAATACCGACCGAGCAAATCAATACAACGAGTGCTTTCAGGGTCCCTTTCGAGCGGTTTGCTTCATTTTGCGATTGCTATACGAGTCAATATTTATCAATCGTCTTTAATGGGTCTTGAGACGACAGACTTGCCGTGGTGGGCATCTCTTTATTACAAAGATGAATTAAAAACAAAGCCAATTAATCTCAAGACGATTTGCGACAAAATAATTCATGCCAATACCGTAGATAAATCTGTGTTGCCTGCTGAATTAACCAGAGGCAGCAAGATGTGCATGCAGTTCGTTGGTTTGCACAATAAGCGAGAGTGGGTTATGGATATACCAGTTAGCTCATTCGTTGAGTATGTATTCGCTTTGCTAGATGAAGTTGAGAGCAAAAATGCCTAGCAATCCGGTCCAGCGGACAGTCAGCCAGCTGCTCTGCCTGCCGCAGACCTTCGTCGTCGGACCTAAGAGATGAGCGAGCAAATCTACCACCGCTTTGACCTTGCGAAAGAACAGCTTGATATCGCACTCGATCTATTTCTTGATCAGAAGAAGTTTTCTGCGGCCATTACTCTAGCTGGAGCGTCTGAAGAAGTGTTTGGTCGAGCGCTAAAGCTGAAAGGTATTACACCGGCTGTCGAAAAATCCTATGAGTCCATGGCGAGGTTTCACGATGAGCTGTTTGGCGAGAAGCTGGATAAAACCAAATACATCGACAAAGAGAATTTCGCCCGAAACGCACTCAAACACCTGCAAAATGACAAAGGGCCTACGATAGAAATTGATCTTGAGGAGGCCGCATGCTGGATGCTCGTCCGTGCCCTACAGAATGGCAAGCTACTTGAGTTCAGCTTTGAGAGGGAAAGAGATTTTGACAGCTGGTTTTACGAGAACATTGTCGGCGTTTAAGCCCAACCATTCCGTCGAGAGAGACCACCCACAAGCTGCGCTTGTCGGCTCCCTTCTCCGCTTAGCCGCTACGGCGGCCTCTCACGCCAAACGTAGAACCTCTCAATGACTACATATTCGGTCCTCACAGTCTTGGCTGAGGCAAAAAAACTTGCCCAGCGTTATCGCGAACTGACTGGCAAGCCATTGGGCATTACCGGTGAGGTTGCTGAATACGAAGCAGCCCGAATTCTCGGCATTGAACTTACCCCGGCACGCCAAGCTGGCTACGACGCAATCGAAACTCGCAATGGCCAGCCCTTTCGGCTTCAAATCAAAGGGCGATGCATGCTAGAAAACAGTAAGCCCGGCCAGCGCATGGGGGCCATCGACATAAATAAGGAGTTCGATGCGGTCTTACTTGTTCTCCTTGATGGGAATTTCGAGGCTACGGCTATCTACGAAGCATCACGTGAGGCTGTTGTGGCTGCACTCACAGCACCAGGGTCCAAGTCCCGCAACGAGCGCGGCGCTCTTGGAGTAGCCAAGTTCAAATCTATTGGGTCTGTTCGGTGGAAACATGCATCTGCGGGTCAACAACTTAGTTCAGCAGACAGTCGGCCAGCTGCACTGACCGACTGCCGCTAACCTTCGACATTGGGCGTCTCACATGTATCGCCTCTAACCTTAAGCAAGCCACTTATGACTACAGAAGAATTCTTTGAAGAAATAAAGACGTTTGTCGATGCGGCCTGCAGGGAGAAGGATCATTCTCTCGCAGTCCTAGCCGCGGAGAAATTGGGCTTTCACAGCTTTCCAACGAGCAGCACGTCGCAAATTTTCGCTGACCTTAGGTACAAAGACCTTACGGGGTGTGAGATTTGGCTTGTTGCCAAGTGGCACGATCCATCTGGCCCGTTTCAAAACCTTCCTGATATCAATCGAATCCGCCTAACCCTCAGGGTGCCAGGCAGGCCGTCGATTGAATACATGGGCGAGTATGAAGACTGAAACATGTTGAAACAGTGGCCATCAAGGTTCCCCATCGAGATATGCGCGCAGCCGCCCAGCCCTCTGCTACGAAGTTACACGCCTACGGAGCAGGCGGCATGACCTCCATTGGAATTCTCGCTTACGGTTCCCTGATTGAAGACCCGGGCATTGAACTTTCTCCGCTTATCGTCGGGCGTAAGCCGGGAGTTGAAACCCCCTTCCGTATCGAATTCGCGCGTTCGAGCTCGTCACGTTCTAACGCACCAACCGTTATTCCGGTCGATAATGGTGGTTCTTGTGCCAAGGCAACGATCCTTCTCCTCAAACGAGGGATAACGCTCCAACAGGCAGAGAACTTGTTGTGGAGAAGAGAGACAAGAAATGAGCACTCCGACAAACACTACACCCGCCCCTCACAACCAAATCCCAATCGGGTGATCGTGGAAAGTCTGAAAATGTTCGACGGCATCGACTTTGTTCTCTATACAAGCATAGGTTCGAATATCGAGAACCTCAGCCCCACAAAGCTTGCCGAACTGGCTATTGAGAGTGCGAAAGCCAAAGCGGGAAGAGATGGCAAAGACGGAATCAGCTATCTCATTTCATTGAAACGCCACGGCATCTCTACGCCCCTTATGCCCGCCTACGAATCCGAGATTCTCAGGCTAATGAATGCTATGAGCCTTGAAGTTGCGTTGGAGCAGTGCTGCGGTGGAAACGCATAACCTTGCGGTCCACCGGACGCTACGCGATAACGCCATGCAGGACCGGTGAACTTCACGCTCCTTACCGTCCGCTTTCCAAAGCTGGCTACTTCCAATTAGGGTCGAGAGCGCTAGTACGCTGAAATGTGAAAGCGGTCAGTCATGGAGGCAAATTTCCGGTGGTGCGAATGGCAATAGGGCCAGAAGAGCAGAAATTGAGCCACCGCCCTTCCCTACCGCTTTGTGACATTACTCCCCAAACGTCTTCAGGTGGCGCCGGCGGATTTCCGATTCCAGGAACGCTTTCGCGGGATTGGGCGGGGTAAAGTAGTCCGGCACGGGCTCGCCGAGCTTGTACATGGTCCTAAGCCGCTGCAATTGATCGAGGGATTTCTCGATCGACCTGATTGACCGAAAGAGGCTACTGCGGGCGCGATGTCTGAGCGCAGAGTCTGCCCCAATGTAGTCTTTACAAATGACCTCCGCCTCCGGATTGGCTTGGGCAAATGCCAGGGCCACCCGTGAAAACTCGTCGGCAAGCCTGAGCTCTGCCAGGTACAGCCGGTCCTCCCGTTCAGCGAACTCCGCGAGCTGCATCAGGCCTGCAGAAATGTCATTTTCTGCAGTCATTTCCACACCCTCACGAAAAGGTGAGATTTGCTATGAAGGTTCATGCAAAGGAGCAATCAGGTAAGGAGCGGGTGCACTGGGTTAGACAAGAACCCGCCCTGATAAATAGTCGATTTTGGACTATTCGAATTTGGACTGCAACCTCCCGGCATCCCCAATTGGTGTGCCGATGGAAAAATCCATTCATTCTGCAGAGTACGAGCGTTTCCTGGCTTTGCTGCGGAAGACTCGGGTGCAAAGTGGACTGACGCAAGACGACATTGCGACAAAACTTAGCGCCACCCAATCATTTATCAGCAAGTGTGAGCGCGGCGAGCGGCGACTCGATATTGTTGAGTTAGCTGCATGGTGTTCTGCACTCAACGTCTCACTCTCTTCATTTGTCGAGCGTTTTGAGCAGCGAACCGAGGACTAGCATTGTCGTTAAAACAGCAATGATCGGTGCCCCCTACCCATATCAGGAACTGCCGGGAGGCGGCTTAAGACGCAAGGAATGCCGTCTTACATCACAGCAGCCCAAACTCGGCCCGAACCCGCTCGGCAACTGCCGCCCCATGCGCAGCGAGCTTGTCAAATTCATCGCAGCGAAGGCGGCGTAAGGTTGTAGGAAATGACGAGGCAAACTGCATCGATTGGCAGTTATTGGCAGACGAGACCGGCGTGTTGATGCTCAGATAGGCCCCCGATGATGGCGTCTGCTGGAGGTAATGCACCAGCGTTCGGACACGCAGCGAACGCGATTGGTCCGACATGATGTCTGCGACACGCATAAGCCGGAAGGCATTGAGCGGTCCCATGTCAAAACCGGATGCCAGTGGTGCGCCAGCATCAGAGCAGATTATGTAGCAGCCTTCCTGCTTCGACTTCTGTCGGCCGGCATCAAAAAACGGTTCCAGACCCAAGTTGTCATAAACACCGCCATCGTACAGATGGAGCCGATGGAATGCAGGGCTTGTTGTTTCAGCTGCTTCAAGCGGCGCATCCCATGGACGTTTGCACCATTCGTACTCTCCTGTCTCCATAGTCAGCGGACCAAAGCCTCCGGGGAATGCAGCAGAAACCGCCAGTGCGTTTGCCAACGGAAAGCGCGTCGCCGAAGCGTAGCCCAGGGTGTATTCGCCGATGTCTTTGCGCTTGAAGCGGAAACGCTTTCCGCTTTCAGCCGTGGTCCCGTTGATGGACCATTCTGGCATCTCTGGTAAATCGGCTAGTGTGGTTGTCAGCCGCCACTCATGATGGAGGGCTAATGCCAATAGGTTGGCCCGAGAGAGCAAGAACCGCCAGTTGCGCGGATTTAGCAGTTGCCGCGCAGCACCCCATTGGAGGCTGCGCGCGCAAAGCGCACGGCGCAGTGTCGGTAACGAATGAGGGAGGAATTCCTCGGAGGTCGGCCAACGCATGTTGTTCTGCTGAAGCAGCAGTCCGACCAACAGGCTACCCCCTGAGACCGTAGAAATCTTCTCGACGGACTCTAGCAGCCCTCGCTCAGCTAAGTGCCTCAGGACCCCAAGGTGAAATACCATCGCCCTGATTCCGCCACCAGACAAAGCCAATGCGATGGGTTTGTGGGAATGCGTCATGTCCTCACCGCCCCTTGTAGAACACGAATGTCATTATCCCCCACAATGAGTTGAAGCGCAGGTAGCCCATCGTCGTGCATACCTAAGCTTATTTCGGCCAGTTGGATCAGGTCATCTCGACTCGGTGCGGCTGAGTGCCCGGGTGGGTGGCTATGCCATTCGCCAACGTAACCAACGATACCTGCGGTTCGTGCTGAAGCCTCCTGGACAGCTTTCATTAAGCCAGCAGTACCACGCTCGAAGGAGCCGGGGCTCGCTCGACTGTCCGAAGGAGCAGGTAGCGCATCGACCAGCACGATGCTCTTGACGTTAAAGTCGTGGTAGCCGAGCAACACTCCACCGGTTTCATTTGGCAGGGCGGCGGCTCGGAGAGCTTTCAGGTGTGCCGCCAGCCCTTCGTCATATAAGACTAACAGGTCACCAAAGTCGAGGCGGTGCTCGGCGCTAGGGGCCACATCGTGTACTGAGACGCCACCGGTCTCGGGGTCGCGGTCCCAGACCAGGATGCAGGCCTCCTCTGATCGGGTACGCAACATGACCTGCTCAGCCAACGTACTGGCGTGAGCCGTAATGCGCGAATATGGCATGGCCACCGAAATGTCCCGGCAGCTCGCACCGCTCCAGTAGGTTCCCAAGTTGCCGTCCAGGTGCTTGCCGCCCCAGTCATGGCGAATGAGGGCGCGGTAGTACTGGGCTTCCAACGTACGCAGGCGCATTGCGCGGTCCTGGTCCTCCAGCATCAAAACTGACCCGTTGCCGTTGGGCGTTACAAATACAGTGGCGTGCCGCGACAGCTCGTCCTGGAAACTGGCCAGACGTGGGTACTCAAGAGCAGCGGACGCGTCTACAACTAACTTGGCGGTCGCCAGACTCTCCAGTACAGCAGGGGTCCCGAGATCACATGCATCCCCTCTTACCGATGTAACCGTGGCGGCACCCTCGGTGGCTGCCCCACTTAGCTCTGCTATAACGTCGCACTTAAGTTCGCCGACATGCTGCGCAAAGGCGACGTGCCTGACTAGGTTGTGCGGCTTCACATGGTCTTTGTCGATGACTGACCACTGGCCCCAGCCGGCGCGGACCCACAGATTCAGCATGGCGCCACCGAGCGAGCCCGCCCCAACCAGAACACCACGCGGCCCTTCGTCATTAAGGCTGGATTGTTTGCGGGCGGCTACACGGTCTGGGAACTGCAGTACGTCCATCGGAAAGATGGGCTCGCTCTTCCACTCTGTCGTAGGATCAGGCGCCAAGAAGGATCCTTGAACCACAGCGTAGTAGCGCTTTTCGTGGAGCTGTAGAGCTCCAGTCTTCACACCCAACTGGCGCAGATCACCTTGAACGAGGAAGGCACGGCGGGCGATTCGCTGCACCTCACCTCCTGCCTCGCGAACCATGGGGATGTGCAGAATGAAGACGACGAAGGATTCCGCAGCACCAGCAGGCACGCCCGCGCTCCCAACGCCATCGCTCAGTGCCGCGATCAACGGCGGCAACAGATCAACCCCTCGCCGGGCCAGCAGGTCCGCTAGATCACCCAGGGTCGCCGGATCACGTTCGACAAAGCCCTGCTCAATGGGCGGCAGCGTCAACTCGATGTGCGATGCCAAGCCCGTTGGCACGTTGTTGCCGTTGCCGACGGGCTGCAAGAAGAACGTGCCGCCGCCGTCTGGCCTGACCTGGCTGCGCACGATGGCCATCTTCACACCGCCAGCGCTCCGAAGTGCGTCGAGGTTCCATGGCAGCACAAGTTCAAACTTAGAAGCAAAAAACAAGTGCTCTACGGGTTGGTCGGCCGGATGCAGTTCGCCCTTTGCGCTCTGTTCCAGCCACCACTGGATCCGGCGCAGGAACCGCTGCGGTGTCCACGTCCGCATTACCGTCGGAGTGGGCTCGAAATAGAGGCAAAGGCTGGCCGCTCCATTGCGTGTGCCGTGGTTCTGGTGCATCAATACCGGAAACGACTTGCGAAGCGCCAGCACCTCGACCATCGCTTTGTCGTCTTCCGGCACACAAAGGGCAAGGCGCTCACGGTATTGAATCCCGGCTGAGTTCCTGGATGGCACACCGTCGCTCTCTACATCAACAACCAGGACTTCAATCCGTCCCTGGTCCGGCGTTGAACGCGACAGCAATTGCACAAGCGTGTAGTCGCCAGCGTCATCCACCGCTGCGGCAAGGTTCTGCGCGCGGCGCAGGAGCAGAAAGTCGGGGTGAGCCACCTCCCCGAAACCGATCAGCTCATGAAATTCCTCGCTCATCATCCGGCCCGCGACGGACGGCTGGCCACGATGGCGGGAGCACCGATCAGTGCCACCTTCGTCCAGGACACGCCACCGGCAGTCACATCGAACACCAAGGGTTCGGGCTTGGTGGCGTTAGGCTCTTCCATGGTCACCAAGAATTTCCGGCCCTTCACCTTTTTCAAAAACCGCTCGTAGGCTTTGCGCGCCTGAATGTGTGGTGGCTGGATCTGGTCGTAGGACTCCTTCACATCCACGACCGGCTTGCTGCAACTGACGATGTACGAGTCGCTCTTGCCTGCCAACAGCAACTCCTCCACCAGCGGCTTGGGCTCAGTTTCCTTCTCGCCCTTATCGTCGCTGAGCGAAAGGTAGCTGCAGTGGTGGGGAATATTGATCAGGTCCCATGCTAGGCGATCTTCGTTCTTATGCCACTTGGTGATGCGCACGATGTCCTCCAGATCCTCCCAGTGGGCATCGCCGATCTCAAGGTAGTCGAAAGTGCTGGAGCCCGCTTGGAGGCGGACGTTAAACACCAGGGCGGCAGAGTTCCGGATGATGTCGCCATCCTCGCAGTGCTTCACAAAGGGCGAGTGACAGAAGAACTCGGCACCGTCGGCCGTCAGGCTGAAGCCGGGCACCAGCGTGCCGGCATCGATGAACAGATGGTCACGAGCGCTTGGCGATTCACCTCGTTCCTTGAGCTTCGGAACGAGCCAGTCCATCAAAGCCTGTGGCTTCGAGAAGATCAGGATGTCTTTTCCCTCGAGCAGCCGATGGCGGGCCTCCTGCCGCAGGATGACGAACTCCTCGCTCTGCTGGTCGTTGGTCGCGCTTTCCAGGACCATCGCCGCAGGCACCCAGAGTTGCTTGATCTTGATGCGGCCCGCTCCCTGGTACTTGGCCGCATGTTGAAGCTCGAAGAACTCGGTGCTGCCCTGGATGTGGTCGGCATCGGCATGGGTGAACGCGACCACATCGAAGTAGTCACGCCCCGCCGCATCCAACTCGTCCTTGAGTCGCTTCTTCAGGTCGATCTCGGGTGTCTCCGCACTATCCGCATTCTTGCGATGGCAGAAATCGAACAAGACTCGACGCCCCTGGCTGAGCACAACCTGAGACGTATCTCCGTTGCCCACCGGGTAGAAAACGATTTGATGCTTCTCTGGCATGTGAACCTCCTTTTTAAAATTACGTGCATCAAACCAATTGATGCAGTGGCGTGATAATTCTGCTTGCACCGAATTGCCATGTCAAGCGAAAATATATGCATCATGCCGATTGATGCTATTTCATCCGAACTGGGCTCCGCTGTTAAGGTCCGGTCCGGCTATCCTTTCCGTGGCTCTATCGACGAGTCGGTCGACGGAGATACTCTGGCTGTGCAGATGAAAGATGCTGACTCCGAGCTAGGAGTGAACTGGGCTGGGGTTATTCGCACCTTCATAGCGGGTCGCAAGCAGCCAGACTGGCTCAAGGCTGGTGACGTGCTCTTCGTCTCCAAGGGCGCCCGCTTCTACGCTGTCTGCATCGACGAGCCTCCAGGCCCGGCTGTTTGCAGCCCCCACTTCTTCCATCTCCAGGTGGCATCTCATGTGCCTCTGTTGCCAGCCTTCCTGGCGTGGCAGATCAACCAGCCACCATTTCAGCGCCAGCTTCAACAGGCGGCCGAGGGTAGTAGCCAGCTCAGCATTCGCCGCCCCGTACTGGAGTCGCTAAGCATCAGGGTGCCCTCGCTGGCAGACCAACACCGAATCGTCGCGCTGGCAGAACTCGCACGCGAGGAGCGCAGAGCCCTTCACCAACTTATCCACAATCGCGAGCAGCAACTTCAGGCGCTCGCTGAAGACCTGGCCCATTCCGACTAGGCCTCGCACTGAACATACTAGGAAATCGAACAACATGAATGACAAAGTCATCCAATCAACTCTCGTCAGCCAGGACGCGATCAACGCCGCCGTCTGGGGGGCTTGCGACACCTTTCGCGGCACGGTGGATCCCAGCATCTACAAGGACTTCGTGCTGACGATGCTGTTCCTAAAGTACGTATCGGACGTCTGGCAAGACCACTACGACGCCTACAAAAAGCAGTACGGCGACCATCCCGAACTGATTGAGGAAATGCTTAAAAGCGAGCGGTTCGTGCTGCCTGCCAATGCCAGCTTCTACGCGCTGCATGCTCAGCGGCACAGCGCAGGCAATGGCGAGCGCATCGACAAGGCGCTGCACTCCATCGAAGAGGCCAATATCACCAAGCTTCGTGATGTCTTCCAGGACATCAGCTTCAATTCGAACAAACTGGGCGACGAGCAGCAGAAGAACGACATCCTGCGCCACCTGCTAGAAGACTTCGCTAAGCCCGAACTGGATCTACGGCCCAGCCGCGTCGGCCAGCTCGATGTGATCGGCAATGCATACGAGTTTCTCATCAAGAACTTCGCGTCCACCAGCGGCAAGAAGGCCGGCGAGTTCTACACCCCGCCCGAGGTTTCCACACTGATAGCATGGCTGATGGCGCCGCAGGAAGGTGACGAGATCTGCGACCCCACCTGTGGCTCCGGCTCACTGCTGATGAAGTGCGGACGCCTCATACGAGACAACACCGGTTCACGCAAGTACGCCCTCTACGGGCAAGAGGCCATTGGCAGCACCTGGGCCCTGGCCAAGATGAACATGTTCCTGCACGGCGAGGATAACCACCGCATCGAATGGGGCGACACCATCCGCAACCCCAAGCTGCTCGACAGCACCGCCAGCCTCAAGCACTTCGACATCGTGGTGGCCAACCCGCCCTTCAGCCTGGAGAAGTGGGGCTTCGAAGGCGCCGAGGCCGACAAGTTCAGCCGCTTCCGGCGCGGCCTGCCGCCGCGCACCAAGGGCGACTACGCCTTCATCCTGCACATGATCGAAGTCATGAAGCCCGGCACCGGCCGCATGGCCGTCGTCGTTCCCCACGGCGTGCTCTTCCGCGGCGCCGCCGAAGGCAAGATTCGCCAGAAGCTCA
>DATGXM010000567.1:0-10956 GCA_035298985.1 Azonexus sp.
CGCAGGCGGCCGACCATGCCGTTCTTCAGCATCTCGGCAAAAGTGGTCGGGTCGTAGACGTCGGACAGCACATGGGCGGCCGGCCCGCGTTGCTTGCGGTCGGCAAAGCCGAGCTTGGCGCGGGCGACTTCCAAGGCGGCGCCGAGCACGCTCTGGTTGACGATGCGCACCGAGGCGGTAGCCTTGCTGACGCCGTCCAGCGTCGTCTGAAAACCCTGGTTGGCCGATGGGCCAGTGCGGTTGCGGGCGGCGTCCAAGGCGATCAGGAATTGCTGCTTGATGTTGCGGCCGGCGTACTGGGTGATGAATTCGCGCAGCGGCGCTTCGCCCAGGCCGCCCAGGAAGACCGGTTCGTGCTGGCGCAGCAGTTCGACGCCGAGGAAATTGCCCTTGCGGTCGATTGACACCAGGAAATTCATCGGCGTCCCCTCGAAGCCGGGGATGGGCGCCAGATCGATGGATTCGAAGACGTAGCCGACCGGTCCGCCTTCCGGTTCGAGTTCGCTGGTCAGCGGCCAGGCCGGGATATCCGAGAGCTTTTCCTGAACGTGCAGCGGCGGGCCGAAGCGGCGCTCGATTTCCGGCTTGCTCAGCTGGCCGGCCCAGGTCGGCAGGGCGAGCAGGTTGAAGCCGAGGAATACGGCCAATGCAACGACGAGGTTCAGCAGGCGGGTGACGTGCGGGTTTGCCCGCAAGCATGCACACACCGCCGCTGGAAGCTTTGATTCCATGGGTGTCTCCGGGGTGCGCGGGCAACGCTGATTTATATTTATGGCAGGCATGTTACCCAAAATGCCACGCAGTGACTACCGCCTGGGGCAGGCGGGCTTGATGCCTCGCGTATAATGCCGGTTTTTGCCGACCGGCCGGTTGCCCGCAGCCGGGTTCAGTCCGTTTTCAGGAAATTCCATGCTCGACATCCAACAACTCCGCTCCAACCTCGACGCCGTGGCTGAAGGCCTTGCCAAGCGCGGCAAACCGATCGATTTCACCGAATTCAAGGCCCTGGAAGCCGAGCGCAAGACGCTGCAGACCCGGACGCAGGATTTGCAGGCGCAGCGCAACACGCTGTCCAAGCAGATCGGCATGTTGAAGGGCAAGGGCGAGGATGCTTCGCAAGTCATGGCCCAGGTCGGCGCGCTTGGTGACGAGTTGAAGGCTTCGGAAGCCCGCTTGGGCGAACTGCTGGAAAAGTTCAATGCCCTGCTGGCCACGCTGCCCAATGTGCCGGACGACAGCGTGCCAGTCGGCGCCGACGAGACGGCCAATGTCGAGCAGAAGCGCTGGGGCACGCCGAAGTGCTTCGATTTCCCGGTCAAGGACCACACCGATATCGGCGAAGGCCTCGGCCAGCTCGATTTCGCGACGGCGGCCAAGATTTCCGGCGCCCGCTTCTCGCTGCTCAAGGGCGGCATCGCCCGCCTGCATCGTGCGCTTGCCCAATTCATGCTCGACACGCATACCGAAAAGCACGGCTACACCGAGGTTTATGCCCCGTACCTGGTCAACGCCGCCAGCCTGTTCGGCACCGGCCAGCTGCCCAAGTTCGAGGAAGACCTGTTCAAGGTGCTGCGCGGCGACCAGGACCCGCTGTACCTGATCCCGACTGCCGAAGTGCCGGTGACCAACATCGTGCGCGACGAAATCCTCGCCGCCGAGGCGCTACCGCTCAAGCTGGTCTGCCACACGCCGTGCTTCCGTTCCGAAGCCGGTTCCGGCGGCCGCGACGTGCGCGGCATGATCCGCCAGCATCAGTTCGATAAGGTCGAGCTCGTGCAGATCGTCCATCCCGACCAGTCCGCCGCAGCCCACGAGGAACTGACCGGCCACGCCGAAGCCATCCTCGAAGCGCTGGAACTGCCGTACCGCCGCGTCGCGCTGTGCTCGGGCGACATGGGCTTCTCCGCCGCCAAGACCTACGACCTCGAAGTCTGGCTGCCGGCGCAGGACACCTACCGCGAGATCTCGTCCTGCTCCAACTTCGGCGCCTTCCAGGCCCGCCGCATGCAGGCCCGTTTCCGCAATGACAAGAACAAGCCCGAGCTGTGCCATACGCTGAACGGTTCCGGCTTGGCCGTTGGCCGTACGTTGGTGGCAATTCTGGAAAACAACCAGCAGGCCGATGGCAGTGTCGTCATTCCGGCCGCGCTGCGCCCCTACATGGGCGGCCTGGAAGTGATCGTGCCGCGCTGATAGGCCACGCTTCCGCTAACCGGAAATTACAAATGCCCGCCTGAAGAGGTGGGCATTTTTGTTTGCTCAGTTGCTGGCGCTGGTTTCGATGGTCGGCAGCCTGAGCGGGCGCCGTTCCGTTTCCTCGGCGGGTTCGCCGATGGCCTTGGCGTTCGCCAGGCGCCGGGCATAGGCCTTGCGCCGCTCCTCGACTTCCATGACCAGGCGCTTCAGGCTTTCGGCGGCCTTGGGCGTCGGCCCGAAGGGGGCGGCGTTGCGCTGCAGGATGTCGTAATAGCTGCGGATGTTCTCGACCAGGATGACCGCTTCGCCACCGCGTGCCTTGCCGATCTTGAGCTGTTGGGCAATCTTCGGCTGCGACAGCATGGGCAGGATGCGCTTCATTTCGTACCACGCGTTGGGATCGGCCTTGAGCTGGCGGGCGAGGGTACGGGCGGCGTTGAAGTGGCCGGGGCCGATGTTGTAGGCGGCCAGGGCGAGCCAGGTGCGGTCCGGTTCCTCGGCGTCTTCGACCTGTTGTTCCTTGAGCATGCTGATGTAGCGGGCGCCGGCCAGCACGCTCTCGCTCGGGTCGAGGCGGTTGCTGACCTGCAGGCGGTCGGCCGTGTCCTCGGTCAGCATCATGATGCCGCGCACGTTGGTGTAGCTGGTCGCATTGGGGTCCCATTGCGACTCGTGGTAGGCGACGGCGGCGATCAGGCGCCAGTCGATGCCGGTCAGCACCTGCGCGGCCTGGAAGTATTTGCGGAACTTAGGCAGGGTCGATTCGATGGCGCCGAGGAACTTGACGATGTCGGCCTGCTCGAGGCGGCGAACGTGGCCGAGGTAGCGATCTTCCAGCCGGGCCAGCGTGCCGTCTCGCTGCACACGCTCGACGAAGGCATCGAGCCGCACCTTCAGTTCGGCATTGGGGTGCCGGCCCAGGGCCCAGACCACCGGCTGGGTGTCGCTCAAGGTCAGCGACGAGCGCAGGTTGGGCACATGCTGGTTGGCGAGGTCTTCCAGGCTTTCGTCGAGCGCCACGTACTCGATGCGGCGGTCGCCCAGCTGTTCGAGCAGTTGGAGGATGTCGGCGCCGTTGAACTCGACGACCTTGATATCGGGAATTTCCTTCGCCAGCCTGCGCAGGGTTTTGGCCTGCCGCGAACCGGCCATCACGTGCACCGTGGTACCGCTCAATTGCGCCGTGTTGGTCAGCGGCAGGGTGGCTTCGTGCTGGACCAGGATGTCGCGGGTCTGAAATATTGGCGGCGTGGTGAGCAGGTCTTGGTTGGCGCCCGGCGACAGCCAGGCGGCGGCCAGGTGGTAGCGACTGGCGGCCAGTTGGCTTTCCAGATCTTCCGGTTCGGCCACGATGTATTTCACTCCGACGCCCAGTTCCTGGGCAAAAGCCTGGGTCAGGTCGTATTCCAACCCGGCCGGGTTGCCGTTCTCGTCGGTGGTGTAGGTCAGCTGGCCGGGGCGGATGAGGACCACCAGGTCGTGCTGGGCGGGGGTCGGGAAGGGCAGGCGCGAACCGTCCTCGCAGCCGGCGATAAAAAAAACGACAATAAGCAGTAACAGGCGTTCTATCCAGCGCATGTCTTGTGCTATTATTTCGCTCCCGCGGAGAGGTGGCAGAGTGGTCGAATGTACCTGATTCGAAATCAGGCGTACTGCAAGGTACCGTGGGTTCGAATCCCACCCTCTCCGCCAGGTCGAATCAAGCCCTGTTTTTCCTTGTCTTTCTAGACTCGCGAACGACAGGGTTTTTTCGTTAACACCCCTGATGTTCCCGTCGCGCCTTTCGGCGCGGGGGTGGAATATCTCACAACTTTTCCGAATTGTGTGGGCGTTTGTCAGGCTGGGCCTGTCGCCGCAAGCAAGCGCCTTCCAATGGAATTTATTTGGGGGCGCAGGGCAAGAAGCGCGAAGAGGCACTGGCTTCTTGCCCTGTGTCGGCGATGTGGTTCAGCCCGTCGTCAGGCCGCGATCAGCCCCAGGCGCTCGAACAAGGCGTCGTCCTTGGCGGGCGCGTAGTTGCCGGTGGTCAACAGTTCGCTGCCGTAGAAAATGGAGTTGGCGCCGGCCAGGAAGCAGAGGGCCTGGAGTTCGTCGTTCATTTCCTGGCGACCGGCCGACAGCCGGACGTAGGATTTCGGCATGAGGATACGGGCCGCGGCGATGGTGCGCACGAATTCGAAGCTGTCGAGCTTGGGCAGGTTTGCCAGCGGGCTGCCGGGGATGGCCACCAGATGGTTGATGGGAACGGATTCCGGGGGGCGGGCCATGTTGGCGAACTGGACGAGCAGCCCGGCGCGATGGCGGCGGGTTTCGCCCATGCCGACAATGCCGCCCGAGCAGATCTTGATGCCGGCGGCACGTACCTGGTCGAGGGTATCCAGGCGGTCGGCGTAGCAATGCGTCGACACGATCTCGGCGTATTTCTCGGGGGCGGTGTCCAGGTTGTGGTTGTAGAAATCGAGGCCAGCTTCCTTCAGGCGTTCGGCTTGCCCGGGCTTGAGCATGCCCAGCGTCAGGCAGGTTTCCAGGCCGAGTGCCTTGACGGCACGCACCATTTCGATCACCGCGTCGAGATCCTTGTCCTTGGGGTTGCGCCAGGCGGCGCCCATGCAGAAGCGCGAAGCACCTTTCTCCTTGGCTTCTTGAGCGGCGGCCAGAACCAGCGGCAGCGGCTTCAGCGGTTCGCGTTCGACAGCAGTATCGTGGCGGGCTGATTGCGAGCAGTACTTGCAGTCTTCGGAGCAGCCGCCGGTCTTGATCGAAAACAGCGCGGAGCGTTGCACGCGATTGGCGTCGAAATGTTCCCGATGCACTTGCTGCGCTTGCCAGAGCAGGTCCATGAAGGGTTTTTCGAACAGTTGCAGCGTTTCTTCGACGCTCCATTGCCGGCGGGAATGCAGGGAAACAGGAGCGGCACAGGTTTGGGTGTGCATCGTGAGGGACCTTTGCGGAAGGATGGAAACAGGCGGCAACTGCTGGCGGCGCCGGAGGTCAGTCATTGCCGGGACAGCGCCCGGCACGGTAATTCAGCCGAGTATGGTCAGCGCATTGAATGCCGGGCCGCCATCATTTTTCCCAGCGATTGTGCCCGACGTATTCTTCCCAGCTCAGAAAGCCGTCGTGGTTGGTGTCGCGCTCGGAAAACTTCTCGGCCAGGTAGGGCGAGTCCTGTTCGACCTCTTGCGGCGACAGGCGGCCGTCCTTGTCCTTGTCGGCGGCGTTGAAGCGCTCCAGCGCCTTTTGCCGGGCCAGCCGGGCGACATCGCCCTTGCGGCCTTCCTGATCGAGCTTGGGAACCATCGTCTGCGCCAGGGCGGTATTGATCAGGGCGGCACAGAGCAGCGCGCGGAGCCCGGCGCGGATCATGTGGTCACCGCCGCCTTGGCCACCAGGTAGGGCTTGTACTTCATGTCCTCGAACAGGATGTGATTGCGCCACCAGCGCGTCAGGTAGCTGAACAATTCCTTGGCGGTGAGCACGCCCAGCGTTGCTCCGAAGCAGATTTCGGCAATGACTTCGGAGAAATGCTGGTGTTCCTGCCGATGTTTTTCCAGTTCGGCGTAGTCGACTGCGGCCATCAGTTCCTCTTCGTGGCGGAAGTGATACTCCGTGTAGGCGACGAGGGCGGAAAGGATGTTGGTGACTTCTTCGGAATTCAGATCGTCAGAATGGCGGGAGTCGAGCTGGTTGATCAGATTCGCCAGGTGCTGGTGATGCATGTCGAGTGCGTGCACACCGACGCTATACGATTCGTTCCAGAATATCTGAGGGGGGTGTTGGCTTGCCATGTCAGCCTCTTTAGCGGGATGCGCTGGTGGCTTTCTCAATGTCGAGAGGCCTATTCCGCAATTCGGGAGGCTGATGCCGATGATTGAGGGCTGCCATGGCGCGCAGCGCTGCCGCAGCACGCCCCAGGCTCTGTTCGCTGCCGCGCTGATTGGCGGCGATGGCAGCGAGTTTCTCGGAGAGTCGGCCGACGCCGGCGACGTAGCTGGCGAGGTGATCGGTGTCGGCAGGGCAAGGTGAAAGGGCGGCGTTGTTCATCGGATTACTTTGGTTTGTGGCTATGACCTGGAGTACTTAGCAAGACATAGACCATCCGATTTGCCAGCTCAATAGGCTGGCAGAAGCTTGTTGATGCTGACCAGGAAATGGATGGTCGGCAGGAAAACGACACTGACGATGAGGCCGAACAGAATGACCGTACCCAGGAAGGGATGCTCGAAATTGAGCCAGCGCACTACCTTGCGCAGAGCACCCGGGGTGTCCGCCGATTTTTCCGGATGCCGGGCCCCTGGAGGCAGCGGCACGGCGCGCGGAATGCGGCGCAGACCGGTGAGCATGGCGAGCACGTAATTCTCGCGATGCAGCCAGGCGGCCCAGACGACACCGCCCAGATGGCCGACCACCAGGAGGGCAAGGAGATGGCCGCACAGCCGGTGCGTCTGGATCAGCGGATCTTCCCAGGCATCCGGCACCAGCGTGCCGAACGGTCCCAGCTGCTGGCTGGCGCTGTAGGCCAGCAGGCCGAGCAGGCAAGTGGTCAACAGTGTCGCGAGCAGTGCATAGACCATGGCGGCGCCCATCGGGTTGTGGCTGTAGTGGTAGCTCGCCTTGCCGGACATGGCATCCCGGAAATAGCCGAGCATTTCGGAGGGGCGGAACCAGAATGTCGAAAAGCGGGCTGCCCCCTTGCCGGTAAATCCCCAGACGATGCGGGCGCCGACCAGAAGGCAGATCAGGTAGCCGGCGTAGGGGTGGAGCGGAAATTTCTTGTATTCGAGATAAATGGTCGCGAAGGCGAGCGCCAGCAGCCAGTGATGGACGCGTACGAAGCGGTCCCAGACCTTGATTTCCGGGTCGCGGCGCTTACGCCGCTCGGCGGGTTCCAGTATTTTGCTCAACGGGGTTCCTGATCAGGTCTTGAAACGGCTCAGTTCTTGTTCAAGAGTTTGGGCGAGCAGGCTGAGTTCCTGCATCGACGCGCTCATTACCAGGATGGCGTCGCCATTTTCGCGGGCCAGGCTGGCAATGGAGTCGACCTGGGCCGAGACCTGGCCGGAGGCGAGCTGCTGTTGCTCTGTGGCGGCGTGAACCTCGGTCATGCCCTGGGCGACCTGATTGACCGTCGTGGCTGCCCCATCGAGAACGCCGGCAACGGCGGACATCGAGCCATGGCTGGCCGAAAGGACTTGCAGGCCGCTGGTCAGGGCATTGCGCACCTGCCCGGATTCGTTGCCGAGGGCGGTGGTCAGCTTGTCGATCTCGACGGCCGAACGATTGGATTTCTCCGCCAGTTTGCGCACCTCGTCGGCGACGACGGCGAAGCCGCGGCCCATTTCGCCGGCCCGCGCTGCTTCGATGGCAGCGTTGAGGGCGAGCAGATTGGTCTGGTCGGCGATGTCCTTGACCTCCTGGGTCATCTTGGTGATCGACACGGTGCTGGCGACAAAGCTTTCCACCTTGTCGGCTATGTTGCCGACGGCCTGCTCGACCAGGGTGATCTGGTGCTGCAGCTGTTGCAGGCTGGCCTGCCCCTGCTCGGTCTGTTTCTGGCTTTCCAGGGTCAGGCTGTGCACCTGGGCGCAGGACTGGCTGACGCTGACGACTGCGGCGGCGATTTCGTCGAGGGCGACCGCCGCATTCTCCGATTCGCGGGCCTGGGCTTCGGTGCCCTTCGCCACATTGTCGGTACGGGCGCGCAGTTCTCCCGCCGAGTTGGCGACACGCGACGCGATGCAGTTGATCTGCGAAATCAGGTTCTGGAGTTTCTCCATCATCGAATTGAAAGCAGTCGATGCTTCGCCGATTTCATCTCCCCCCTTGACCGGCAGGCGGCTACGCAGGTCGCCGTCGCCACTGGCGATGGCCTGCAGATTCACCCCCATGGCGGCGAGGGGGGCCGTGACGAAGCTGCGGACAAAAATGAATACGAAAAGCAGCAGGGGAACGGAAATCATCAGGGTGGCCATGATCATCCCCATGCGCGATTCGGCGACTGCGGCGTCGAGCTCGGACAGCGACACCTTCATCGATACGGCGCCGAGAATGTCCTTTTCCTTGACCTCCTCGTGGCATTCCATGCAGTCGCGTCCGAGATAGTTCTTGGAGGCGATGGCCGGGAAAATGGCGATCAGGACATGCCCGTGCTTGGGGTCGTCGGCCTCTTCGAACAGGGTCTTGCCGGAGGCCAGGACCTGTTTTTCCAGGCTGTCCGGATTCATGGAGATTTCGTCGCCATCTCCCATCTCGTGGATCACCGGATTGCCGCGCAGCACGCGCAGGTCCTTGATCGCTTCGGACTGGCGCACCTGGTCGTAGTAAATGCTGCGCTTCTTGATGGTCTTGGTGACCTTCATGAACAGCAGGTTGGCCATGGTCATCTGGTTCACGCTCATCGCCAGGCTGCGCGCCTGGTTGAGCGCCATGTTCCGCTGCTGGTAGGCGGTCCAATAGATGATGCTGCCCCAGGCCAGGCTGAGCATGGCAGCGATGGTGACGACAAGCCGTATCCAGATCTTGACGTTGTACAAGCCCTGCAGGAATGGCAAGGAGGTAAGGGCGCGGGTTATCGACATGGGATTAGCGGAATGCGTAACGGAGTGACATGCCAATGAAATAAACCCGGCTGTTCGGATTCTGGCTGATGGTCGTGCCGTCCGTGTAGGTCCAGTTGTTCCAGGTCCAGTCGTCGACCTTGCGGCGATCGATGATGTAGTCCAGGCGCGCCGTCAGGCTCGGGTCGATCGGGTAGGTGCCGAACAGCTTGAGAGTCTGCTGTTCATAGGTGATGTCCGGCAGGCCGCTCGGCACCGTCGTATTGCTGAATCCGGCGTAGGCATCCTTGCCGGCGTTGTAACGCGTGCGGTCGAAGGCGTAGATCAGGTCGGCGCCCACTTCGATGCCCTTGGGCAGCTTGCCGCGCGTGCCGATGCCGATGGAATTCACCGAGTTGCGCTGCGCCGAGTTCCAGACGATCGCGCCGCTGTTGCTCATGGCCGTGATGCTGGCAATGCTGGCCTGTTCGATGCTGCTGTCGGTATGGGAGAACCAGGTGTTGAAGCGCCAGCGTTCGCTCAGCTGATAGGTCGCATCGACCGAATAAAGCCAGGAGTCGCCATGTCGGACACCGATATCCGGCGAACCGCGCCCGGCGCCGTACTGGTCCACCGCACCTTCGAGCACGAATTGCAGGGACAATTCGTCGGTAGGCGCCCAGTCGCTCAGCAGGCGGATCTTCTGCCGGTCGCGGTCGGCGATATAGATGGGCTGCAGCAGGCCGCAATGGGTGACATTGAGGCCGGCGGTGGTCGCGCAGTTGGTGCTGTTGGCGCTGCCGTAATTGGGATAGGTATAGCCGCCGAGGGTCAGCAGATTGCGGTAGTCGCTGCCCCGCCGTTCGCTGTAGGCATAGGCCAGCGAACCCGTCAGGCTGTCGGCCATGGCGCGCTTGAGCTCCAGGCGGTAAGTGTTTTCCTCGACCTTGTCACGATAGCTGACGACGCGTATGCCGGATACGTTGCGATCCTTGTTCTCGTAGTCGTAGCCGCCGCTCAAGCGATAGCCGTCCGGCAGCGAATAGCTGGCCTCCAGCTTGCCGGCCCAGCTTTTCAGCGAACGCGGTTCGTTGAAGCCATTGGTGCTCTGGTTGCGCTCGTTGGCCGCCCCGTTCGGATCGTAGGGGGTGACGACCGGCGCGGTGGCCGACCCGGTGACCTTGGTGATGTAGCGCGCAATGGCCGTCTGGTCGTCGCGATTTTCAAAGCGCAGATTGCCCAACAGGAACAGCTTGGGCGTGGGGCGGGAAGTCAGGCCAATGTTGGCTAGCGTGGTTTCCACCCGGCCGCCCAGGTCGCTGCGCCCAGAGGTGTTGGCGCTGACGCCGGTATTGGCGACGTTGTAGAAACGGATATCCATGAACGGATCGTTCTGGATGGCGATGCTGCGCCCGACCTTGAAATTCAGGCGGGTCATCTTGTCGAACTGGTAGCCGCCGGCGAGATGGAACTGGTGGGCGTGATTGTCGGGAGAAAGGGCGATATTGTCGGTCGCCACACCGACCGTGCTGGGGGCGCTGGGTGCCGTCGCGCTCAGTGCGGCGTTGCCGCCGGCCACCCGCAAGGCCGTGTTGCTGTTGTTGAAGAAGGAACCGTAGTAGCCGCCGGACAACTGGAGCTGGTCACCGGTGTAGTCAACCACCAGGTCGAGCTGCTTGGTATTGGTGTGGATGGGCTCGGCGAGGAATTCCATGGCGCCGCCCGTTCCCCGCCCGAACAGCCGGGAGCCTTCCTTGTCCTCGTTCTGGAACAGCATGCGGAATTGGGTGTTGCCGATCAATTCGGCGTTGAAGCCGACGGTGGTGCGGTAGCGCTCGGTCTTGACGGTGAACTGGCTGGTGGCCGCCGGCGTGGTGGGGACGGTTTGTTGATTGGAACCGATGCCGCTGACGTTGGAAGTCACCGTATATGGCGAGACGCGGCTGATCTGGTTGTAGTCGATAAAATAGCCCCAGGCTCCCTGGCGTTCATGTTCCGCCCGGAACTCGCGGGTGCTCAGTCCGAGATTGCGGCCAGTGGCCCGTATCCAGGTGCCGGTTTCCTCGTCGCGCGTGACGTAGGAAAAATCGAGCAGGCCGATCACGCCGTCCTCGTGCAGGCCGTTATACATGCCGAAGCGGCCGCCCTGATTGCTGACGTAACCAATGCCGGCGGAAACGTAGCTGCTGGGTACGATGAGGCGGGCCACTTCCTCGTCGAGTTC
>DATGXM010000568.1:0-8136 GCA_035298985.1 Azonexus sp.
GGCAGGCGCTCGCCGCGGTAGCGGCGCTGCTGCTCCTCGATGATCTTCAGCTGGATGCGCGTCTCGCTGTCGAGGTAATCCTGGTCGAGGTGCAGGCGGGCGACGACTGCCTGATCGACAAAGCACTGCGGCGCCGCGCCATCGGTGACGGCGCCCGGCGAGGGCTCGGTCGCATCCGGGGTGGAAACGCCCGGCGCACGCAGCTTGCGGACGAAAAGCGCATCGAGCGGCGCCGCCAGGGCGCGGGCAATCTCGTAGCCGGCCGGCACGCCGCCGCGGAACAGGGCAACCACCACCGGGCGCGCTTCGCGATAAGCCGTCAGCGCACCGGCCAGCCGGCGGCCGGCTTCCTGGCGGTCGGCGAAAATCCCCCGGTAAAGGGCGCTGCTGCTGTGCGGTTCCATGGTTTTGCCCCAGCAAGCGGCGTTCCGGCCCGCTCCTTGCCAGGATGGGAATGGCCTTTGCTGCCTGCGGAGTCGTAAGTTCGTTCAAGAGGAGCATTGCCGATGAATCGACCATCCGACACCCGCCGGGCCAGCCCGGCACTTCCCGCCGAGTCCGGTGCCAGCGGCTATCTGGCGCTGGCAGCCGGCGAGGTGCCGGCCCACACCCTGCCCCTGAGCGGCGAGGGTACCGGCTACAGCGTCAAGCGCGTTCCGCCCAAGATCGGCCCGGTGCTACGCACCACCGATGTCGACCGCGTGCTGCAGTCGTGGGTCGGACGGCTGACCGGCGGCGTCGCGCCGACCGCGCTGATGCTCGCCTGGACCGACTGGGTGGCCCACCTGGCGACCCAGCCGGGCAAGCAGAAGGACCTGCTGCTCAACGCCCTGGAAAAGAGTGTCCATCTGGGCAATTTCCTGAGCGAATGCGCCTTGTCCGCCAAGCCGGAGAACTGCGCCGCGCGGCGCCACGGCGATGCCCGCTTCCGGGCCGACGGCTGGAACCGCTGGCCGTTCAACGTCTATGCCGAGGCCTTCCTGCTCGGCGAGGAGTGGTGGCAGCTGAGCACGTCGACCGTGCAGGGGGTCAGCCAGCACCACCGCGACCTGCTGGCTTTCCTCGCCCGCCAGCTGACCGATACCTGTTCGCCGTCCAATTTCCCGTGGAGCAACCCGGAGGTGCTCAAGCTGACGCTGGAACAGGGCGGCACCAATCTGCTTCAGGGCGCGGTGCATGCCATGGAGGATTTCTTCCGGCAGCAGAGCGGCGCCAAGCCGGTGGGCGCCGAGCGCTACCTGCCTGGCCAGGGCGTGGCCCTGACGCCGGGCAAGGTGATCTACCGCAACCGCCTGATGGAACTGATCCAGTACGAGCCGCAGACCGCCGAGGTCCATGCCGAGCCCATACTCATCGTGCCGGCCTGGATCATGAAGTACTACATCCTCGACCTGTCGCCCGAGAATTCCGTCGTCCGCTACCTGATCGAGCATGGCCATACCGTGTTCATGATTTCCTGGATCAATCCGGGCAAGGAGGAGCGCGATTTCGGCATGGACGACTATGCCCGCCAGGGCATCATGGCGGCGCTCGATACCATGCAGAAGGTGCTGCCCGGACGGGCGGTGCATGCCGTCGGCTATTGCCTGGGCGGCACGCTGCTTTCGCTGGTGGCGGCGACCCTGGCGCGCAACGGCAACCACCGCCTGGCCAGCGTCACGCTGCTTGCCGCCCAGGTGGACTTCGAGGAGGCCGGCGAACTGCTGCTCTTCATCGACGAGGCGCAGCTGACCTTCCTCGAGAACATGATGGCCGAGCAGGGTTACCTGGACAAAGGCCAGCTGTCAGCCGCCTTCAACCTGATCCGCTCCAAGGACCTGATCTGGTCGCGGGTGGTGGACGAATACCTGGAAGGCGAGCGCCAGCCGATGTTCGACCTGATGGCGTGGAGCGCCGATTCGACCCGCCTGCCCTTCCGCATGCACTCGGAGTACCTGCGCAGCCTGTTCCTCAACAACGACCTGGCCGAGGGACGCTACATGGTGGACGGCGTAGGCATCGCGCTGACCGACATCGATGTCCCGATCTTCGCGGTGGGTACCGAGAAGGACCACATCGCACCGTGGCGTTCGGTGTACAAGGTGCATCTCTACACCGATACCGACATCACCTTCCTGCTCACCAGCGGCGGCCACAACGCTGGCATCATCAGCGAACCGGGGCGGACGCGGCGCAGCTACCGGATGACCTTCCACGACGCCAGCCACCCCTACCTGCACCCGGCGCGCTGGTATGACACGGCGCCGCTCACCGAGGGATCGTGGTGGCCGGCCTGGCAGCAGTGGCTGGTCGAGCACTCGACCGGCAAGAAGGCGCCGCCGCCGATGGGCGCAGCCGAATACGGCATCGTGCCGCTGTTCGACGCGCCCGGAACCTACGTCCATCTGGACTGAACGGCGGTCCATGGTCCGTTTGGAGCATGCCGGCTCGGTGGGGCATCACAAGGCATCGTGAGAATCGGCTCTTCGAAGCGCCAGCAAAGGCGTCGCAGCCCTCGGGCGGCAATCGCCAGGGGCATTCTGGCGGCGCTTCCCAGGCCCGCAGGCAAGGAGATCGTCATGTTACTCACCCCGGAAAACAGCGAAACCGCGCCTGCCACGGAGCAGCCGGAAACAGTGGATATACGCCTGGCGACGGTTGCCGTCGTCGGCCTCGGCTACGTCGGCTTGCCGGTTGCCGTGGCCTTCGGCCGCAGCCGGCCGACCATCGGCTTCGACATCGCCCAGGGCCGCATCAACAGCCTGGTGCGCCATGTCGACGCCACCGGCGAGATGAGCACCGCCGACCTCGACCAGGCCATCTTCCTGCATTTCACAGCCGAACCCGAGCAGCTGCGGCTGGCCGATTTCATCATCGTCGCCGTGCCGACCCCGGTCAATGCCGCCCACCAGCCGGATTTCGGCCCGCTGCAGGGGGCCAGCGCCCTGGTCGGCCGCTACATGAAGCCGGGCGCCACGGTGATCTACGAATCGACGGTCTACCCCGGCGCCACCGAGGAAATCTGCGTGCCGCTGCTCGAACAGCATTCCGGCCTGCGCTGGCGGCGCGATTTCCACATCGCCTATTCGCCCGAGCGCATCAATCCGAGCGACCACGAACACCGCTTCACCAACATCACCAAGATCGTTTCCGGCGACGATGCTCCCACCCTGGAGCGGGTCGCCGCCCTCTACGAGAGCGTGATCACGGCCGGCGTCTTCCGCGCCTCGTCGATCCAGGTGGCCGAAGCCGCCAAGGTCATCGAGAACACGCAGCGCGACCTCAACATCGCCTTCATCAACGAACTGGCCATCATCTTCCACCGCCTCGGCATCGATACCAGCGAAGTGCTGCAGGCGGCCGGCACCAAGTGGAATTTCCAGCATTTCCGGCCCGGCCTGGTCGGTGGCCACTGCATCGGCGTCGATCCCTACTACCTGACGCACAAGGCCGAGCGCGTCGGCTATCACCCGCAAGTCATCCTCGCCGGGCGCCGCATCAACGACGGCATGGGCGCCTACATCGCGCGCAAGACCGTCCAGCAGATGATCCACGCCGGGCGCAACGTCAAGGGCGCCCAGGTCAATATCCTCGGCCTGTCGTTCAAGGAAAACTGCGCCGACATCCGCAATTCCAAGGTCGTCGACATCATCCGCGAACTGGCCGGCTTTGGCGTCCAGGCCTTCGTGCACGATCCGCATGCCGATCCCGAGGCCGTCTGGCACGAATACCAGATCCGCCTCTGCTCCTGGGATTCCCTGCCCGCCGCCGAGGCGCTGGTGCTCGCCGTCGCCCACAGCACGTTCCTCGACCTGCCGTCTACCGACTACCTGCAGAAGATCGCGCCCGGCGGCTGTCTGATGGACGTCAAGGCGGCGCTCGACCCGACGCCTTTCCGCCTGTCCGGCATCCAGGTCTGGCGGCTGTAGCCATGTCCCGGCCCCAAACCGACGCCGAGCGCCTGCCCGGCGTCCTCATCCTGGGTCCGGACCGGTCGGCGATCAGCGGCGTCAGCACCCATCTCAACCTGCTGTTCGACTGCGGCCTCGCCAGCCGCTTCCTGCTGCGCCATTTCCAGGTGGGCAGCGAGGGGCGGGGCGAAAACGTCTTCAGCCGCCTGCTCCGCCTGGCCGGCAGCCCCTTTGTGCTGGCCGCGACGCTGCTCGCCGGCAGGATCGACGTCATGCACGTCAACACCTCGCTCAATCGCCGGGCTTATTGGCGCGACTTCGCCTACATGCTGGTGGCGCGGCTGTGCGGCGTGCCCGTGCTGTGCCAGGTGCATGGCGGCAACCTGCGGCGTTTTTCGGCCGCCGCCGGCTTCTTCGCACCGCCGCTGCACGCCATGCTGCGCCTGCCCGACATCGTCGTCGTGCTGTCGCACAGCGAACTGGAAAGCTGGCGCCAGCTGGTGCCCGGCCAGCCCGTCCTGCACCTGCCCAATGCCATCGATCCGCGCCCCTATCTCGGCCTTGAGCGGCCGCCGCCCGCCGGACGGCCGCTGCAACTGCTCTACATCGGCCGCCTGTGCCGCGAAAAAGGCCTGTACGAGGCCCTGAACGGCCTGCGCCTGGCCCAGGTGCACGGGGTCACCGCGCAGCTCACCATCGCCGGCAGCGGACCGGAAGCCGCCGCCTTGCGCAACAAGGCGAGCCAGCTTGGTCTGGAGCGCCAGGTCCGCTTCGTCGGCCCGGTCTTCGGCGACGCCAAGCCCGCCCTGCTGGCGCACAGCGACGTGCTGCTGCTGCCCAGCTATTCCGAGGGCCTGCCCTACGCCCTGCTCGAATGCATGGCGGCGGGCATGCCGGCCATCGTGACGCCGGTCGGCGCCATCCCGGATGTCGTGATCGAGGATCAGCACGGGATTTTCGTGCCGCCGCACGACGTTCCGTCGATCGCCCGCGCCATCGCCCGCCTGGCCACCGATCCCGGGCTGGTTGCGCGGATGGGCGCCGCCAGCCGCCAGCGGGTGGCCGGCGCCTATTCCATGCAGCGCCTGACCGACGAATTCACGCGGCTGTATGCGGAGTTCGCCGCCCCGCGCTGCAGCAGCGCGGCCAGCCGCCCCTAGCATCGTACCGGGGAAGGAGAGAGAGCGATGGACGGAAGCGACCAGGGCCCCCTGCCTTCGCCTTCAGGCAGCATCATCAAATATCCCCGTCTGCGGCAGGTCCGGCAGGCGCTCCCCTCCCTGCCCGGCTGGCTGCTGTGGCGCCTCAACCGCCTGCGCTGCATGTCGCCGGCCGAAGTCGGGCACCGCCTGCTGCGCCGGCTGGAGAGCGAAAGCGAGCGCCTCGGCTGGCGCGGCCGGGCCGCCGCACCGGCCCCCGACCTCGGACGGCGCGGGCGACCCTGGCTTGATGTGCCACCCGACATCGATCCGGCGACCTGCCTGGCCGCCGCCGACCGCCTGGTGGCCGGCCGCTTCGACATCTTCGCGCTGCACGACATCGATCTCGGCATGCCGCCGGCCTGGAACCGCGACCCGAAAAGCGGCGTCGAGGCGCCGGCCAGCTTCGGCAAGCTGCTCGACTACCGCGATCCGCGCCGGGTCGGCGACATCAAGTACCTGTGGGAGCCCAACCGCCACCTGCATCTGGTGACGCTGGCCCAGGCTTGGGCGCTGAGCGGCGAAACCGCCTATTTCGAAACCATCGTCTATCACCTGGAAAGCTGGTTCGCCGAATGCCCGCCCGGTCGCGGCCCGAACTGGACCAGCGCCCTGGAAGTGGCCCTGCGCCTGATCAACTGGTCGGCCACCTGGCACCTGCTGGGCGGTGCGGGGTCGGCGCTGTTCGGTCCGGCGGCAGGCGTCGCCTTCCGCCGCCGCTGGCTGGATTCCATCTACCACCACGCCGCCTTCATCCGCGGCTACTTCTCGCACGATTCCTCGGCCAACAACCACCTGATCGGCGAGGCGGCGGGCCTCTTCGTCGCCGCCCTGACCTGGCCGCACTGGCCGGCGGCCACCGAATGGCAGGGCACGGCCCGCGCCGTGCTGGAGCACGAAGCGGTGCGCCAGAACACGGCGGACGGCGTCAATCGCGAGCAGAGCACGGCCTACCAGCAGTTCGTCCTCGACCTGCTGCTCGTGCCGTTGCTCGTCGGGCGGGCCGGAGGTATCGAGTTTTCGGCCGGCTACCAGGACGTCATCGAGAAAATGATGGCCTTCCTCGCCTCGCTGATGGATGTCGGCGGCCACCTGCCGATGTTCGGCGATGCGGACGACGGCGTGGTGCTCGGCCTGTCGCCGGGCGCCGATTCCGATGCCCGCTGCCGCTCGCTGCTCGCCACCGGCGCCGTGCTGTTCGGGCGCAGCGACTTGCGGACCAAGGCCGGCGTTCTCGACGAGCGTACGCGCTGGCTGCTCGGCCCCGGCGCCGAGGCCCGCTTCGCCGCCCTGCCGCCGCTGCCCCCCGGGCAGCAGAGCCTGCCCGTCCGCCAGGCCTTTCCACAGGGCGGCTACCACATCCTGGGCTGCGCCTTCGAGTCGCCCGACGAAATCCGCCTGGTCGCCGACACTGGGCCGCTCGGTTTCGGCCGCCTGGCCGCCCACGGCCATGCCGACGCCCTGTCCTTCACGCTGTCGGTGGGCGGCCATGAATTCCTGATCGATCCCGGCACCTACGCCTACCATACCGAGCCGGAATGGCGGCGCTATTTCCGCGGCACGGCGGCGCACAACACGGCGCGGGTCGACGAGGAAGACCAGTCGTCGCAAGGCGGCAACTTCATGTGGCTGCGCCACGCCGCCGCCCAGTGCAGCGACTGGCAGAGCACGCCGGACAAGGATGTCTGCGAAGGCTGGCACGACGGCTACCGGCGCCTCGCCGATCCGGTGGTGCATCAGCGGCGCATCACGCTCGACAAGGCGGCGCGCCGCATCGACATCGAGGACCGCTTCCACATGCGCGGCTGGCACCAGGTCGAGCTGTTCTTCCATTGCAGCGAACATTGCCGGGTCGAGGCGACGGCCGACGGCTACCGCCTGAGCATCGCCGGGCGCAGCCTGCTGCTGCGCTTGCCGAACCTGGCGGGCAGCCACCTGACGGTGCTCCGCGGCAGCCGGACGCCGATTCTCGGCTGGGTGTCGCGCCGTTTCGACGAAAAGCAGCCGACCACGACCTTCCGCTGGTCGGCCATGCTCAACGGCAATACCTGCCTGTGCAGCCGCATCGACTGCTGAAGCGACGGCCATGGGCCGCTTGGACTAGCGGCCATGCGCCGGTGCCGGGCATGGCCTTCAAACAAGGCTCGCATCCTGAACCTATTGCGCACACGCCGTCAGAGGGAGATTGACCATGAAAATCTGCGTTCTCGGTCTCGGTTATGTCGGGGCGGTCTCCGCCGCCTGCCTGGCCCAGGAAGGACACGAGGTGATCGGCATCGATCCCGAGCAGACCAAGGTCGACATCATCAACGCCGGGCGCAGCCCGATCATCGAGCAGGGCATCGGCGAGATCATCGCGGAGCAGGTCGCCAACGGCCACCTGTGCGCCACGGTCAATGTCGCCGCCGCCATCCCCTATTCCGACATGCTGATCCTCTGCGTCGGCACACCCAGCCTGGCCAACGGCGGGCTCGACACGCGCTACGTGCGGCGGGCCTGCGAACAGATCGGCGAGGTGCTGCGCAACCAGGAGAACGCGCCCATCGTGGTCGTGCGCAGCACCATGCTGCCCGGCACCATGCGCGAGGTGGTGATCCCGACCCTGGAGGCGACCTCGGGCAGGCGCGCCGGCGCCGATTTCGGGGTCTGCATCAACCCCGAATTCATGCGCGAAGGCACCGCCGTGTACGACTACTACCATCCGCCCAAGACGGTGATCGGCGAGCTCGGCAAGTCGAGCGGCGATATCCTGGCCGGCCTCTACGCCGACATGCCGGGGCCGGTGATCCGCACCGACATCGAGACCGCCGAGATGGTCAAGTACGCCGACAACGCCTGGCACGCCCTGAAGATCGGTTTCGCCAACGAAATCGGCAACCTGTGCAAGGGCGTCGACATCGACGCCCACCGCCTGATGGAGATTTTCTGCCAGGACACCAAGCTCAACATTTCGCCCAACTACCTGAAACCCGGCTTCGCCTTCGGCGGCTCCTGCCTGCCCAAGGACGTGCGCGCGATGCAGTATCGCGCCAAGGAAGTGGACCTGG
>DATGXM010000569.1:0-1508 GCA_035298985.1 Azonexus sp.
CTGTCAACGGCCGCATCGCCGGCTCCGGGCGCGATCATGGAGACTACTTTGATGCCGCAAGCTGCTGCAAAAAGTGGACAATGCCGACGATGGCCGTATAGAAGGGCGTAGGTTTGCGGCTGCGGAACCGATGCGCCGAGGATTCGCGCGCCCAGCTGCCGGCAGTTCGATGCCGCCGACGGGCATCATGAGGGGAGACCGTTTGTGAACGCAAGTTACAGCCTTCGCGGCAAGCGGGTGTGGGTCACGGGGCACCGTGGCATGGTCGGCAGCGCCATCGTCCGCCGCCTTCAGCGGGAAGAGTGCACCATCCTGACCGCCTCGCGCGACGAGGTGGACCTGACGCGGCAGGCGGAAACCGAAGCCTGGCTGGAAGCGAACCGTCCCGAAGTGGTGTTCGTCGCCGCGGCCAAGGTCGGCGGGATTCATGCCAACAGCGTCTACCCGGTCGACTTCCTGCACGACAACCTGGCCATCGAACTCAATGTCATCCACGGTTCGTGGAAGATCGGCGTCGAAAAGCTGGTGTTCCTCGGGTCGTCCTGCATCTATCCCCGCATGGCGCCACAGCCGATCCCCGAGGATGCGCTGCTCACCGGCCCGCTGGAGCCGACCAACGAGTGGTACGCCATCGCCAAGATCGCCGGCATCAAGATGTGCCAGGCCTACCGGCGGCAGTACGGCGCCAACTTCATTTCGGTGATGCCGACCAACCTCTATGGCCCGGGCGACAACTTCCATCCCGAGAACAGCCATGTTCCCGCGGCGCTGATGCGCCGCTTCCACGAGGCCAAGCTGGCCGGGGACAAGGAAAGCGTGGTCTGGGGCTCGGGCCAGCCGCGGCGCGAGTTCCTGCATGTCGACGACATGGCCGACGCCTGCGTCTTCCTGACCAAGACCTGTTCCTGTGAGTCGCACATCAATGTCGGCACCGGCTCCGATGTCAGCATCGCCGAGTTCGCCGAGGCGATCCGCCGCGTCGTCGGCTACGAGGGCAAGCTGGTGTTCGACACCAGCAAGCCCGACGGCATGCCGCGCAAGATGATGGATGTCAGCCTGATCAACCGACTGGGCTGGAGCGCCAGCATTCCCCTCGAAGAGGGTTTGCGCGACTACTACCACTGGTTTCTCGACAACATTTACGCCATTCGCACCTGACCGAACGCGACAAGGGAGTTGGACCATTGAGCAACAAGAAGGCGTTGATCACCGGCTTGACGGGTCAGGACGGTGCGTATCTGGCGGAACTGCTGCTGGCCAAGGGATATGAGGTTCACGGCGTCAAGCGCCGTTCGTCGTCCTTCAATACCCAGCGCGTCGACCATCTCTACGTTGATCCGCACGATCCGTCGCCGCGCTTTCGCATGCATTATGGCGACATGACGGACTCGACCAACCTGATCCGTCTGGTCCAGGAAGTGCAGCCCGACGAGGTCTATAACCTGGCGGCGCAAAGCCACGTCCAGGTCAGCTTCGAGACCCCCGAATACACCGCAAACGCAGACGCG
>DATGXM010000570.1:0-4876 GCA_035298985.1 Azonexus sp.
AAGGTGCCGGTCATCGGCACCCTGCTCCCGAACCGGACCTGATCGGCCGAGTCAATCGGCCAGCTCCGGCCGCCCGCGGAAGAGTTCCAACGCCTCCGGGTTGGCCAGCGCCTCGACGTTCTTCACCGGCTGCGCCTGCACCACGTTGCGCACCGCCAGTTCGACGATCTTGCCCGACTTGGTGCGCGGGATATCCTGCACCTGCACGACCTTGGCCGGCACGTGGCGCGGCGTGGTGTTGTCGCGGATCTGCTGCTTGATGCGGTCGACCAGCGCCGCATCGAGGGCGAGCCCTTCCTGCAGGCGGACAAACAGCACGACGCGCACGTCGTCATCCTTGCCCGGCGGCCAGGCCTGGCCGATGACCAGCGATTCGAGGATTTCCGGCAGCTGCTCGACCTGGCGGTAGATTTCCGCCGTGCCGATGCGCACGCCGCCCGGATTCAGCGTCGCATCCGAGCGACCGTAGATGATCATGCCGTCGTGCGTGGTGAGTTCCGAGAAGTCGCCGTGGCACCAGATGTTGGCGAAGCGCTCGAAATACGCAGCGTGGTACTTGGCGCCGTCCGGATCGTTCCAGAAGCCGACCGGCATGACCGGGAAGGGCTTGGTGCACACCAGTTCGCCTTTTTCCGAGCGCACCGGCCTTCCGTCGTCGTTGAACACATCGACCGCCATGCCCAGGCCGCGGCACTGGATTTCGCCGCGATAGACCGGCAGGACCGGATTGCCGAGCACGAAGCAGGAAATGATGTCGGTGCCGCCGGAAATCGAGGCGAGCAGGATGTCCTGCTTGATTTCGCGATAGACCCAGTCGAAACCCTCGGGCGACAGCGGGCTGCCGGTCGAGAACATGGCGCGCAGGGTAGCTAGGTCGTGGGTCTTGCCCGGCGTCAGGCCCATCTTGGCGGCGGCGTCGATGAACTTGGCCGAGGTGCCGAAATGGGTCATCTTTTCGGCCGCGGCATAGTCGAACAGCACCGTGCCGCCGGCCGTGAACGGCGAGCCATCATAGAGCAGCAGCGTCGCCCCGCAGGCGAGGCCGGACACCAGCCAGTTCCACATCATCCAGCCACAGGTGGTGAAGTAGAACAGCCGGTCGCCGGGACGCACGTCGCTGTGCAGCTGGTGCTCCTTGAGGTGCTGCAGCAGGGCGCCGCCGTGGCAATGGACGATGCACTTCGGCACGCCGGTGGTACCGCTGGAGAACATGATGAACAGCGGGTGATCGAAGGCGACGCGGCGGATGACGACTTCGGCGCCCTCTTCCGCCCGCGGCAGATCGTTCCAGTTGATCGCGCCGGCGATCCCGGCCAGCGCCGGCTGCGCATGCAGGTAGGGAACGACGACCGTTTTCAGTAGCGTCGGCATGCGGGCAACGACCTCGGCGTTCTTGGCCAGGCAATCGACCGGCTTGCCGTTGTACCAGTAGCCGTCGACGCAGATCAGCACCTTGGGCTCGATCTGGCCGAAGCGGTCGAGCACGCCCTGGACGCCGAAATCCGGCGATGCCGAGGACCAGATGGCGCCGAGCGAGGTTGCGGCGAGCATGGCAATCAGCGTCTCGGGCAGGTTGGGCAGGTAGCCGGCCACGCGGTCACCCGCGCCGACCCCGGCGGCGATCAGGAATTGCTGGAAGCGGGCGACTTCGGCATACAGTTCGCCCCGGGTGAGGCGCCGCTTGACCTTGTCCTCGCCCCAGAAAACCAGCGCCTCGCCGGCATCGCGAGCCTGGAGCAGGTTTTCGGCATAGTTCAGGCGCGCTTCGGGAAACCAGCGGGCACCCGGCATCTTGTCGCCATCGACCAGTACCGTGCCGCCCTTGTCACCCACCGCGCCGCAGAAATCCCACAGCGTGGACCAGAAGGCTTCCGGCTGGTCGACCGACCATTGCCAGAGATCGGCGTAACGGCCGTGGCCGGTGGCCTGCATGAAGACCGCCATGCGGGTATCGCCGACGGTATGGGGATTGGGGCGCCACAGGGGCTGCGCTGCGCTGGCGTAGGTCATGTTGTCTCCTCGATGTTGTCTGGCGTTGTCGATTTTGCATGACAGGATAGCAGGTTAACGTTAACGTCAACTGTCGCCTAGCGGACAAAGCCTGCAACGGCGTCCGCGCTAATCTGTCAGTCAAAATACCACGCAAAGGAGAACCCCATGTCCCCCGTCGTCCTCAGCGAAATCATCGGCAAGGTAGGCCTGATCCGCATCAACCGGCCGGAAGCGATGAACGCCCTGAACAATGACGTCGTCGACGGCATAGCCGCCGCCATCGATACCTTCGAAGCCGACGAGAACATCGGCTGCATCGTCATCACCGGCAACGAGAAGGCCTTCGCCGCCGGTGCCGACATCGGCTTCATGAAGGATTTCGATTACCTGCACGCCTACAAGACCGACTTCATCACCCGCAACTGGGAACGCATCAAGACGGCCAGGAAGCCGGTAATCGCCGCGGTGGCCGGTTTCGCCCTGGGTGGTGGCTGCGAAATGGCCATGATGAGCGACATGATCTACGCCGCCGACACGGCCAAGTTCGGGCAGCCCGAAATCAAGCTCGGCACCTTGCCCGGTGCCGGGGGCACGCAGCGCCTGCCGCGCGCCGTCGGCAAGGCCAAGGCCATGGACCTGTGCCTGACCGCGCGGATGATGGATGCGGCGGAAGCCGAGAAATCCGGGCTGGTCGCGCGCGTCATCCCGGCCGACCAACTGCTCGACGAAACCCTGAAGGCGGCACAGACCATTGCCGGCTTCTCGCTGCCGGTGGTCATGATGATCAAGGAGTCGGTCAATCGCGCTTTCGAATCCAGCCTCAACGAAGGCCTGCTCTTCGAGCGTCGCGTCTTCCACGCCGCTTTCGCCGTCGAGGACCAGAAGGAAGGCATGGCCGCCTTCGTCGAGAAGCGCAAGCCGGTTTTCAAGAATCGCTGAGCGGCAGCTAGGCTTGCACCTCTTCGTCGACATTTCCGGCCACGGCTTCGGGCACCTGGCGATCAGTGCGCCGGTGCTCAATGCCCTGGCCGACATCGAGCCTAACCTGCGCCTGACGCTGCGCAGCAGCCTGCCCGAGGCCAAGCTGCACCAACGCATCCACCCTCCCTTCGCGCTGATCCGGGACGGCAGCGATTTCGGCTACGTGATGATCGACGCCACCCGCATCGACCGGGAGGCCAGTGCGGCGGCCTATCGCGCGGCTCATGCCGACTGGGCGGCGCGGGTCGCGGCGGAAGCTGAATTCCTGTCCGCACTGCGCCCGGACTTCGTCCTGACCAACGTCAGCTATTTGCCGCTGGCCGGTGCCGCGCAGGCTGCAATACCCGCCTTCAGCCTGTGCTCGCTGAACTGGGCCGACCTCTTCGCGCATTACTTCGCCAACGAGGATTGGGCTGCCCCCATCCACGCCCAGATGCTGGCCGCCTATCGTTCGGCACAACGCTTCCTGCGCGTCACCCCGGGCATGCCCATGGATTCGTTCGGCAACGTCCATCCCGTCGGCCCGATTGCCGCCTTCGGGCAGAAGCACGATCTCGGGCTGGGCGCCGACAAGGCCGTGCTGGTCGCCATGGGCGGCATCGCCCACCATCTGCCGGTAGGCCACTGGCCACGCCTGCCCGGCGTCCGCTGGCTGGTCGCCGCCGACTGGCAGTGCCGCCATCCCGATGCGCTCGCCTTCGAATCGTTGGGGCTGAGTTTCACCGACCTGCTGTGCTCGGTCGACGCGGTGATCACCAAGCCGGGTTACGGCACCTTCAGCGAAGCGGCCTGCAACGGCACGCCGGTACTGTTCCAGCGCCGTGAGGATTGGCCGGAACAGGAGTGCCTGATCGCCTGGCTGGAACAAAACGCGCGGTGTGGCGAAATCGGCGAGGCCGACTTGCTGCGCGGCAAAGTCGCTAGCGCGCTGGAAACCCTCTGGGCCTTGCCGAGGCGACCGCTACCGCTTCCCGACGGCGCCCGACAGGCCGCCGAATTGATCAGAGCGGCCGGAAACCGAGCTTCTTGAGCAGTTCGCCGGTTTCGCAGACCGGCAGCCCCATGACGCCAGTGTAGCTGCCGGACAGATGTTCGACGAACAGCCCGGCCCGGCCCTGGATGCCATAGGCGCCGGCCTTGTCCATCGGCTCGCCGCTCATCACGTAATGGCGGATTTCCTCGTCGTCGAGTTCGCGAAAGCGGACTTCGCTGGTCGACAACACGTATTCGGTGTGCCCCATGTGGTTGATCGCGACGCCGGTCAGCACGCGATGCGTCTGGCCGGACAGGCAACGCAGGATGTGCGCGGCATCGGCCATGCTCTCCGGCTTGCCGATGATTTCGCCCTTGAATTCGAGCGTGGTATCGGCAGCGAGCACCGGGCGCATCGGCAAGCGGCGTTCCTGGACGATTTTCAGGCCATGCACGGCCTTGGCGCGCGCCACGCGCTCGACATAGGCCACCGGGTCTTCGCCGGGAAACGGCGTTTCGTCGGTTTCGCTGTCGGAACGCATACCGTCCCGAAACAGCACGGTGTCGAAATCGATGCCGATCCGGCTCAGGAGTTCGCGGCGGCGGGGGCTGCGTGAGGCAAGGTAGAGGCGCATCATCCCTCCCGGTGATACGGATGGTTCTTCAACACGGTGACGGCGCGATACAGCTGTTCACATAACAACAGGCGGGCCATGCCGTGCGGCAGGGTCAGGCTGGACAGGCGCAGCCGGTCGTCGGCCTGCGCCTTGAATTCCTCATCGAGGCCATCGGCGCCGCCGATCAGCAGGGCAACGTCGCGGCCGTCCTGCATCCACCCCTCCAGCCGCTTGGCCAGTTTCAGGGTGGTCAGGTCGTCGCCCTTCTCGTCGAGCACGACGATGCGGCAACTGCCGGGCATGGCTTCGCGGAT
>DATGXM010000571.1:0-2151 GCA_035298985.1 Azonexus sp.
CTGCGCGCGGTTGCCATCGCCGCCGGACTGGCTTCGCCGGAAGCCCTCGAGAATGCCGCGGACGGCACCCCGGACGACGGTGTGGTCGCTCCGGGCATTGCCGAGGCGAGGGCGGCCGGGCGTCTGATCCTGGTTGCCGAGGATGACGAAATCAACCAGAAGGTCATCCTCCGCCAGCTGGCGCTGCTCGGCTACACGGCGGAACTGGTCGGGACCGGCAGCGAAGCGCTCCGTCTGTGGCGACAAGGGAATTACGCCATGCTGCTGACCGACCTGCACATGCCGGAGATGGATGGCTACACGTTGGCCGCCAGCATCCGGCGGGAGGAGGCCGCTGGCCGGCGGATGCCTATCCTCGCGCTGACCGCCAATGCGCTGCGGGGAGAAGCCCATCGCGCCCATGCTGCGGGAATGGACGAATACCTGACCAAGCCGATCCAGCTCAGCCAGCTGGGCAGTGCGCTGGAAAAGTGGCTGCCCCGGTCGGACCAGCCGGTCGCTGCCGCCGTCCCGGCCCCGCCGCGGGAACCCGAGGCCGGGCACCGGATCGTAGACATAGAGGTGCTGCGGGGACTGGTGGGAGGCAACACGGCCGATCTGGGCCGTCTGCTCGGTGTCTATCAGGCCTCGCTGCATACCGCCCGGGAAGAACTCGGCGTAGCCCGGAACGCCGACGATATGCGCGGCATCGCCGCCGTTGCCCATAAGCTCAAGTCGTCTTCCCGTGCCGTTGGCGCACTCGCGCTAGGCGATATCTGTGCCGAGCTGGAAAACGCCTGCCGTTCCGGCGAGCCGACTGTTGTCGCCGAAGGCTGTCAAAAGTTCACCGATGCGTTGGCTGACGTGGAAGTCTGCATTGCCGGTTTGCTGAATGCCCCCGCGGAGGGGTTGAGAGGCGCTGCATGAAGATACTGTTGCTCGACGATGAAATTTTCGTTTTGACCCTGTTGGCGCAGCAGCTGGCCACTCTCGGCCATGTCGACGTGATCTGTTACCAGCGGGCCGCTGAGGCGCTGGCCGGACTGGCGAGGGACGATTCGCGGTTCGATCTGGTGTTCTGCGACCTGCAGATGCCGGAAATGGATGGGGTCGAGTTTGTCCGCCACCTGGCGGCCACCGGCTATGCCGGACACCTGGTCCTGGTCAGCGGCGAAGACGAACGCATTCTGCGCACGGCCGAAAACCTGGCGCGCGCCCACCGGCTCAATGTGCTCGGCATACTCCACAAGCCGGTAACGCTGGAAGGGCTGCGCAACATCCTCGGCCAGCAGCGGGGGAGTGCAGCGAGCGCCGCCGTTGCCGCGGAGCGCCGTTATGGTCCCGACGAACTGCGCCGCGGCATCGCCCATGGCGAACTGGTCAATTTCTATCAGCCCAAGGTCGAGCTGGCCAGCGGTGCGGTCGTCGGGGCCGAATGCCTCGTACGCTGGCAGCATCCCGAGCATGGTCTGGTCAGGCCGGACCTGTTCATCGGCGTGGCGGAGGAGCACGGCTTGATCGATGACCTGACCCAATGCGTGCTACGCCAGGCCTTGGCGCAGCTGCGCCGCTGGCACGATGCCGGCAGGCTCTGGCGGCTGGCAGTCAATATCTCGATGGACAACCTGAACCACATCGATTTCTACGACCAGGTGGTGAATGCGCTCCGACTGTCAGGCGTCGCCCCGGTCGACCTGATCCTGGAAGTGACCGAGTCGCGCCTGATGCACGACCCGGTGGCTTCCCTCGACATCCTGACCCGCTTGCGCCTGAAACGGATCAGCCTGTCGATGGACGACTTCGGGACCGGCCACTCGTCCCTGTCGCAGCTGCGCGACATCCCCTTCGACGAATTCAAGATCGACCGCGGCTTCGTCCATGGCGTCAGCGGCGACGACACCTTGCGCGCCATTTTTGATGCCAGCCATCATGTGGCGCGCCAGCTCGGCATGAAAACAGTGGCCGAAGGGGTCGAGGACTGCAAGGACTGGGATTTCCTGCGTGCCTGCGGCTGCGACATGGCGCAAGGCTATTTCATCGCCCGGCCGATGCCGGCCGCCGAGCTGTGCGGCTGGCTGACGCACTGGGAAAAGCGGCGCGGCGAACTGGTCGCGGCGTGAAAACGGCGGCCGGCTTGCGCCGGCACAGGGAAGGCAATTACAAGGGGTTACA
>DATGXM010000572.1:0-5854 GCA_035298985.1 Azonexus sp.
ATGCTGAGTTTCGAACAAGCCCTGGAAAAACTGCTGGCTGCCGCGCAGCCGGTCGAGGAAATCCGCCGCGTGCCCTTGATGGCCGCCGCCGGCCGGGTGCTGGCCGTGGCCCAGCAATCGACGGTCGCCGTGCCGCCGCTCGATAATTCCGCCATGGACGGTTACGCCGTGCGTACCGCCGACATCACCGCCGCCGGCATCTGCCTGCCGGTCAGCCAGCGCATTCCGGCCGGTACGGTCGGCGTCGCGCTGCAGCCGGGCACCATCGCCCGCATCTTCACCGGCGCGCCGATTCCCGCCGGGGCGGACGCCGTGGTCATGCAGGAATACTGCGAGCAAGGCGAGGGCGGGGTGGTCGTCAATCAAGTGCCGCAGGTCGGCCAAAACGTCCGCCGCGCCGGCGAGGACATCGCCATCGGCAGTGAAATTCTGCCCGCCGGCATCAAGCTGCGGCCGCAGGAAATCGCCCTGGCCGCTTCGGCTGGCCTGCCGGAATTGCCCGTCTACCGCCGCGTGCGCGTCGGTGTCTTCTTTACCGGCGACGAACTGGTGCAGCCCGGCGAGCCTCTGCCGCCGGGCGCCATCTACAACTCCAACCGCTATGCGCTGCGCACCCTGCTCGAAGGGCTGGGCTGCGAAGTGCGCGACCTCGGTGCTGTGGCCGATACCCTGGAAGCCACCCGCGACGCCATGCGCCGCGCGGCGACCGACAACGATCTGGTCATCACCAGCGGCGGCGTTTCCGTCGGTGAGGAAGACCACGTCAAGCCGGCGGTCGAGGCCGAAGGCAAGCTCGACATGTGGAAGATCGCCATCAAACCGGGCAAGCCGCTCGCTTTCGGCGAAATCCGCAAGGAAGGCGGGCACGCCTGGTTCATCGGCCTGCCCGGCAACCCGGTGTCGGCCTTCGTCACCTGCCTGATGGTTGTGCGCCCCTTCTTGCTGCGCCTGCAAGGGCTGACCAGCGTTGCGCCGCGTATCCTCAACCTGCCGTCCGCATCGGCATGGACCAAGCCGGACCCCGCCCGCCTGGAATTCCTGCGCTCCCGCATCGACGAGCAGGGCGCCGTCGAGCTGTATCGCAACCAGGGGGCGGCCGCCGTGCCCTCGCTGTGCTGGAGCGATGGCGTCGTCTTCAATCCACCGGGCCAGACCATCGCCGTCGGCGACACCCTGCGCTTCGCCTCCTTCGCGGAATTGCTGGCATGAGCGTGAAAATCCTCTACTTCGCCGGCCTCAAGGAAAAGCTCGGCATGCCGGGTGAAAGCATCGATCTGCCGGCCGATATCGCCACCGTCGGCAGCCTGCGCGACTGGCTGGTCGGCCAGGGGCGCGATGCCCTGGGCAGCGCCAAGAACCTGCGTTGCGCCGTCAATCAGGACATGGCGAAGCTCGATGCTGCAATCAAGGATGGCGACGAAATCGCCTTCTTCCCGCCGGTGACCGGCGGTTAAACCAAGGAATCACAATGTCCATCCAATGGTATCCGGGGCACATGACCTCGGCCCGCAAGAAAGCCGGCGAAACGCTGGCTGTGGCCGATGTCGTGGTCGAAGTGCTCGACGCCCGCCTGCCGCAGGCGAGCAGCAACCCGATGATCCACGAACTGCGCACCTTCCGTCAGCGCCCCTGCCTGAAGCTGCTCAACAAGGCCGACCTGGCCGACCCGGAAGCGACCAAGGCCTGGCTGGCCTATTTCGACGCCCAGCCCAACGTCAAGGCGGTCGCCATCTCCTGCAAGAAACCCGCCGACGTGGCGCGGATTCCCGGCTTGGCCCAGAAGCTGGCGCCGCACCGCAACGACGCCGTCAAGCCGCTGCGCCTGATGATCATGGGCATCCCCAACGTCGGCAAATCGACCCTGATGAACGCCCTGGTCAAGAAGAAGGTCGCCGCCGTCGGCGACCAGCCGGCAGTGACCAAGAGCCAGCAGCGCATCGACATCAGCAACCGCCTGACCCTGTACGACACCCCGGGCATGCTGTGGCCCAAGATCGACCACCCCATCGATGGCCTGATGCTCGCCGCCAGCCACGCCGTCGGCGTTAACGCCTACATCGGCGAAGACGTCGCTACCTGGCTCGCCGGCTTCCTGCTCAACCAATATCCGGCCCTGCTCAAGGCCCGTTACGGATTTGCCACGGACGACATGGACGCCGTCGCCGTCCTCGAAGGTGTCGCCAAGAAACGCGGCTGCATCATCAAGGGGCGGGGCGGCGAACTCGACCTTGAAAAGGCTTCCGGCATCCTGCTCACCGACTACCGCAGCGGCACGCTGGGCCGCATCAGCCTCGAAACCCCCAGCCTGCGCGCCCAGCGCGCCGAAGAGCTGGCCAAGCCGGCACCAGCGGTCACCGACGAGGAATGAATTTCCGAGAGTGATGTTTGAAGAAGCTTGCCATTGCTACTTCTCCGAACTTTTGTATATAATGCGCGCCCTGTCGTCAGCAATTGACGACGGTACCGATTCCTCGATAGCTCAGTCGGTAGAGCGCCGGACTGTTAATCCGTAGGTCCCTGGTTCGAGCCCAGGTCGAGGAGCCAAAGATTCAAGCAAAAAGCCCAACCAATTTGGTTGGGCTTTTTGCTTTCTAGGCGACCGTAGCTGGATCGTAGCCAGTGAGTACCGAATTCAACCGTGAGGCCGCTTCCGCCAGATGATCGGGAGCTAGGTGAGCATACCGCTCCACCATTGCCCCGGTCCGCCAACCGCCCAAGCGTTGTAGCTCATCCGTCGGTGTTCCAGCCTGTCGCTGCCATGTTGCCCAGGTATGCCTCAGATCATGCCAACGGAAGTTATCGATCCCCGACCGAACCAAGGCCCAATTGAGATTTTGGCACTTCGCAAGGGGGCACTTTTGGGTTTCCGCAGTGGCCGCATCCAAGGCTGAATTACTCCTGCCTTCACGACCTCGCATGGACACGGCGTATGCGATCCCTTTGTTCAAAGGCAGTGTTTCGTTGAGACGAAAATGCAAATAGGATATTCTTTCGTCCAATTTTGTTTTTCATTTATCTATAGCTTCCCGTGTTACTTGGGCGGGGGGCTGTTCTCACTCCTTGTTGCGATTCTTATATGAAAATAAAACGACTAAAAATCAACCACTGGAGGCATTTCGAGGGTGTTGAAATAACTGTTCCCGACAATGCCACCTTGGTCGCACTCATTGGGGAAAATGGGGTGGGGAAAAGTAGCATTCTTGATATTGTAAATTCGGCTGCACACCATTTAGGACTAGCGGCAGGAATAGATATTCCACGTGGTGATCCTTTCTCAGATACACACGATTTATCTATGGAAGTATTTCTAGGTCATGATGCTCATGGTTTGCTCGCTCCTGACGTTGTTAATACATATAAAGAGCTTGGGCTTGAATTTGATGGACGGCTATCATTTATTTCCGTGAAAAATCCAGAGAAAGACAATAAACTCGTTTTTCTAACAAGCTATGGAAAAATTCCAAATTCAGTGCAATTTGCAAAGGTTTTGATTGAGGCTCTGAGACAAAAATCCGATACGTTTCATCTTTCGCTAGATGCCGATCGGTCATATCCACCTAGGCCTGTTCAAGCCCACGAATATGGTCAATCACTTGAGCAAGACTGGGAATCTACCGGGTGGAAAAAGCATCGCGCATTTATTTCGTCGAGAAATAAATATGAAGAATGGATGAGATATTGTGTGGGCACTGAAGCCAAAAATGCGACTGAAGCGTATCAAGCGCAGCGACTTGCGCTGGTCAAGGGAATTCCAGCACCGGAATTTATTGATAGCTTTAAGTCATATGGAGATTCAGTGCGGCGAGTTCTTCCGCACCTACAGTTTCTTGGAGTGGATACAAAAGCAAAAACTCTGATATTTGATTCGACAGGAGATTCCCTAATATTCGATAAACTTAGTGGAGGGGAGCGCGAGATTGCATTCGTAGTTGGGCAAATAGAGCGTTTTTCACTTGCAAAAGGGCTGCTATTAATCGACGAGCCGGAACTTCATTTAAATCCAGAAATGGTTCGGACGTGGGTTGCTTACTTACGCGATACGGTAAGTGAGGGACAGACTTGGATTGCGACGCATTCGATGGAAGCTGTTGAGGCGGCTGGATTGGAGTGCACGTTCGTTATTCAGCGGAATGTGGATACGAAAAAAATTTCTTCTGTTGCCTCACTCGTTGATCAACCGGTACTTAGCGTTCTATCGGCAGCTATCGGATCACCAGCGTTTTCGTTAACTAAGAAAAGTTTCGTTTTTATCGAGGGCGATCGTCAAGGCGTCGAAAGAGATAAGTACTATCGGATCGTGGGACTGACCTCGGATACAGGAGAAATGCGTTTCATGGAAGGGGGCGGATGCAGCGAAGTTTCACGTAAACTCGAGGCGTGCCGCTTTTTGTCGATTGAAGCTGACCAACAAATTCATGTTGGAGCAATAATTGATCGCGATTTTAGAAGTGCTGCTGAAATCTCAAATTACTGTGGTCAAGGTGTCTTTGTATTGCCATTCCACGAGATTGAGAATGCATTTCTGTTCCCACCTGTGTTAGACAGAATCGCAGCAAGTACCGGCATAGCGATTTCTGGCGCGGAAATTATCCAAAAGATATCCGACAGATTGTCCGGGAAATGGATTTTAAGTAAGGCGATCGCAATATCGAATACCACTCCCAAGAATTACCGTGGTGTCATGGCAATTGCAGCTAGCCATCAATGGCATCAGATTGATACGGATGCAAATCAATTCCTTGTTGCGCTCAACATTGAATGCGAAACAGCTACTGCTCAAGAATCATTAACGTCTGGGTTGGCTTCGGCGATTGACGCATATCGCTTAATTCGACTCAGAACTGACTTGTGGACAGAGTGTGAAGGAAAACAAGTACTTTCAGCGCTCCCTGCTGAACTCGGATACTCAAAGCAAACTCCCTTAATTAACAACATTTGCACACTCTATAGACAAGATACGACTTTAATTCCGGAGGAATTTCAAAAGATAGCAACGTATATAGGAGCGTTGTAGTGCTATTCTGAAGGCTAGCCTATAGACTCTTAGCGCTCGTTAGTAGGCACCCAGTTTCATTAGCGCTCCTTCGCTCCCTATTGAATGACCAACTTTATTTGCCAGTTCTCAGAACTGTCTGTGTTGGCGAGCCGAGTATTTCAAGAAAAAAGCCATCCTCGCGATGGCTTTTTGTTTTTCTGGCTATCCGCTATGTACTCTTTCCTGCTGCCGGAATGTTTAGCACTTCGCTGAAAAACTGCTCGGCCGGTAGTCGAAATCCGGCTGCATTCGGGTGGCCGCCACCTCCGTAGCGTGCAGCGATGACCGAAACGTCGAGGTGTTTGCCCTGGGAGCGCAGGGAAACCTTGACCTCGCCGTCTGCGGCCAGTTGCCAGACCATGCCGAAGCTGCCGCTTTGTTCGGCCAACAGATTGCCCAGTTCCGAGGCGAACAGGGCGTTGGCGTTGATGGAGATGCCGGTAATGGCGAGCCAGGCTTGGTCGTCGACGGTGACGATGGCCTGTCCGTGGCGCTGCGCCTGCAGGGCATCGACCGGCTCGCCACGTAGTTGGGCTGGCATACGAAGATTTCCCTGTGCCAGTCGCTCGACTTCACGCTGAAAGAAAGTCTCGATGGCGGTGCCTTGGGTGATGGTTTCGATATGGCGTGGCGACGACGGATCGGCGGTTTCGACAACCAGCGAGTGCCAGGCGTCGAATTCGAAAGGCATCAGCCGTAGCGCCCGGCAGAAGGCGCGTGTACCGGGTAGGGCAAAACGCCACAGGTCCTGGTCTTCGATATGGCGGAGGGCGAGGGGAGTGGGTTCGTCCGGCTGAAAGTATTCCCAGGCTAGGCGGG
>DATGXM010000573.1:0-3167 GCA_035298985.1 Azonexus sp.
GGCAAGCCGCTGATCATCAACGTGTGGGCGAGCTGGTGCGGTCCCTGCCGGGCCGAGATGGGGTCGCTCGACCGCCTGGCCAAGCGCTACGGCAAGCAATTCACCGTGATCGGTATTTCGACCGACGACTACCCGGAAAACGCCAAGAGCTTCCTGCAGAAATCGGGCACCGCCTTCCCGATGTTCATCGACGACAAGCCGTGGCCGCTGGAAAACATGCTCGGCGCCAACCGCCTGCCGCTGACCGTGCTGATCGATGCCGACGGCAAGGTGCTCGGCAAATACTACGGCGCCCACGAATGGGACAGCCGCGAAGCCGTCGAGGCCATCGCCAAGGTATTCAAGCTCAAGCTCTAGGGCAAGCCGTTTAGGCCGCGCGGCGGCGGAAAACCCAGGTTGTCTTGTCCGACGCCTCCGGTGCGAAGGCGTAGCCGTCGTAATCGAAGTCCTGCAGCTTTTCGGGCTGGCGCAGCCGGTTGAGCACCGCATAGCGGGTCATCAGGCCGCGCGCCCGCTTGGCGTAGAAGCTGATGATCTTGTACTTGCCGTTCTTCCAGTCCTCGAACACCGGCTGGATGACCTCGCCCTGGATCTTGCGGCCGACCGCCGCCTTGAAATACTCCTCGGAAGCGAGATTGACCACCACCGGGCGCTCCGCCGCGTCGAGTTCGGCATTGATCGCCTTGAGCAGGGTTTCCCCCCAGAAGGCGTACAAATCCTTGCCCGCCTTGTTGGCGAAGCGGGTACCCATTTCCAGGCGATAGGGCTGCACCAGGTCGAGCGGCTTCAGCAAGCCGTAGAGGCCGGACAGGATGCGCACGTGGCGCTGCGCGAAATCGAGGTCGTCGGCCGACAGCGTCTTGGCCGACAGCCCGTCATAGACATCGCCATCGAAGGCAAGCACGGCCTGCTTGGCGTTGTCCGGGGTAAAGGGCAGCGACCAGTCGGCGTAGCGGTTGAAATTGAGCAGCGCCAGCGGGTCGGACAGATCCATCAGCTGGGCGATATCGGCCGGTGACAACTTGCGCAACTGACGGATCAGGGTTTCCGACTGTTTCAGATAGGCGGGCTGGGTATGGGTCGCGACATGCGGCGGCGTTTTGTAATCCAGCGATTTGGCGGGCGACAGGAAGATCAGCATGGGGAGAACGTCTATTTGATTGGAGTTGTGCGCCGCATTTTAACGGCAGGCACGCCACCCTGGCGCATCCGCCACGGCAAAACGCCACGCAAATGACGTGAAGATGCCTGGAGTCCGGGAAGACTTTGATAGGATGCAGCCGCCCATGTGCCTGGCGCACATTTTCCGCCGCCAACAGAGATTTTCTTGCGTAAACTCTTCCCCCTCCTGTTCATCTTTCTCGCGGCCTGCGCCACGGTCGCCACGCTGCGTCTGGACGACCGCTTCGGCCCGAGTGATCCGACCCGCTTCGACCGCATCCTTCCCGCTGCCGCGCAAGCCCCCGACTACTGGCAGGAAGTCCGCCCCATCCTCGACCGCCGCTGCGTCAGCTGCCACGCCTGCTACGACTCCCCCTGCCAGCTCAACCTGGCGAGCTACGAAGGCCTGACCCGTGGCGCCAGCACCAGCCAGGTCTTTGCCGACCGCTTGCTGGCCGCCGAGCCGACCCGCCTCGGCATCGACGCGCACAGCAATGCCGAATGGCGGCAAAAGGGCTTCTTCCCAGTGTTGAACGAACGCCAGCCGACGCCGCAGGCCAATCAGAAAGCCGGCGTCATGGCCCGCCTGCTGGCACTGAAGCGGGCCCACCCCGGCCCTTCTGGCGGCGCGCTGGACGACCCGGACCTCGATTTCTCGCTCAACCGCCCGCAGGTCTGCACCCCGGCCGAAGGGCTGGACGAATACACCCGCCGCCATCCGACCCGCGGCATGCCCTTCGGCCTGCCGCCGCTCAGCACCGGTGAGCACGCGACGCTGACCCGCTGGCTGGCCGCCGGCGCCCCCTACCGGGCGGCCGCGCCGCTGTCTGCCGGCGTCCTCCGCCAGGTCGCCGACTGGGAAGCCTTCCTCAATGCCGACGACACCAAGAGCCGGCTCACCGCGCGCTACATCTACGAACACTGGTTCATCGGCCAGCTGTGGTTCGCCGAACAGCCCGGCCAGTATTTCGACCTGGTGCGCAGCCGCACGCCGCCGGGACAGCCGATCGACCTGATCGCCACCCGCCGTCCCTACGACGACCCGGGCGTAGACCGCGTCTGGTATCGCCTGCGCCGCCTCGACGCGACTCCGGTCGCCAAGACCCACATGCCGCTGCGGCTCGACGCCCCACGCCTGGCCCGGCTGCGCGAATGGTTCCTCAGACCGGATTACGCCGTTGCCCGGCTGCCTTCCTACGAGCCGGAAACCGCGTCCAATCCCTTCGTCAGCTTCCGCGACCTGCCGCTGGTCGCCCGCTACCGGCTGATGCTCGACGAAGCGCAATTCACGCTGGCCGGCTTCATGAAGGGCCCGGTCTGCCGCGGCCAGTTCGCGCTCAATTCGATCAACGATCATTTCTGGGTCTACTTCGTGGCACCCAACGAAGCCAGCGCCCAGTTCATGCAGGCCATCATCGATGCCGCCAGCCCGGTGCTGCGCCTGCCGGCCGAACGCGAAAGCACGGCCGGCCTGCTCGCCTGGAACGAATACTTCCGCCTGGAGCACCAGTACACCGAGGCCCGCAGTCGCGTTACCGCCAAGCTCAAACAGAGCGACACCCGCCCGACCCTCAACGACATCTGGGACGGCGACGGCCGCAACGCCAATGCCGCCCTCACTGTCTTCCGCCATTTCGACAGCGCCTCGGTGGTCAAGGGCCTGGCCGGCGAACGACCGCAGACCGCCTTCCTGATCGGCTACCCGGTGCTCGAACGCATGCACTACCTGCTGGTCGCCGGCTTCGACGTCTATGGCAATGTCGGCCACCAGCTGGCGACCCGCCTGTACATGGACTTCCTGCGCATGGAGAGCGAACTGAATTTCCTCGCCCTGCTGCCGATTAAGGACAGGCAACCGGTCCTCGACCACTGGTACCGCGACCGCAGCAAGCCGCACAACGACTACTTCGCCGACGCCGCCCGTTTCTTCCCGCAGGAAACCGGCATCCGCTACCGCAGCCAGGACACGTTGAACGAACTGTACACCCTGCTCGGCCAGCGCACAG
>DATGXM010000574.1:0-4092 GCA_035298985.1 Azonexus sp.
TTCAGGGTCGCCGAGCCGACCAGGAATAGCTCGAACCCTTTCTGCATCAGCGAAAAGGCCAGGGCCGCGAAGATGCCGCCGGTCAGTGCCGCCCGCTTGGTGACCTCGGCATTGGGCACGGCGTAGTACAGGAAAGAGAAAAACAGGCCGAGCAACAGCATGGCGACGACTTTCAGCGCGATGCGGCGAAACCACAGCGGCTCATCGAATAGCCCGAGCGACGTGGTGACAGCAAAGGACATCACGCCGGCCACCGCGCCCAGTACAAACGGCCAGACCATCATCGCGAAGGCGTAGAGACGGACGCGCGCCAGCAGCGGACGCGGCTTGACCTGCCACAGATGATTGAAGGCCCTTTCGATGGTATTCATCAGCATGAATGCCGTAATGGCGAGCAAGCCGATGCCGGCCAGCGTCAGCTCCTGCGCCTTGTGGGAAAACTTGCCGATATTGCCGGCAATCGCCCCCGCCGCACCGCTCGGCAGCAAGGCCTCGCGGATCAGCAGATCCAGCCGATTGACCAGCAGGTCAAAAAACGGAATTGCCCCGGCCACCGCCAGCACCACGGCAACCAGCGGCACCAGGGCCATCAGCGTCGTGAAAGCCAACGCGGAGCTGGTCTGCATCATGTGCTCGCTGCGGAATCGGCGAAAGACGCCAAACAGGCCAGCAGGCCGGGACACAGCCGGTCGGGATCGGGGTCGCTTGTGCATGGGGCCGTATAATAGCCGACCCCGCACGATATCCCCGCCGTCTGACGGCCATCGCAGCCCTGCCCAACCGACCGAGAAACCGCATCGCCCGTGACTGCCCAACGTTACCAAATCGCCGCCAGCGTCAGCCTGATCCTGCTGATCGCCCTTTGCCTCGCCTGGGAAGGCTGGCTCGCCCCGCTCAAGCCGGGGGGCTCGTGGATGATCCTCAAGGGCGCCTTCCTGCTCTTCCCGCTGTTCGGCATCCTGCGCGGCAAGCGCTACACCTACAAGTGGCTGTCGCTGTTCATCCAGCTCTACCTGATGGAAGGGCTGACCCGTGCCACCAGCGACAGCGGCCTGTCGCAATGGCTGGCGACCGGCGAAACGCTGCTGTCGGTGGTGCTGTTCGCGTCGGTCGTTCTCTACATCCGGTCCACGCGCGCCGCACCGGACAAAGAAAAAGCCGCCCAGTCGAACTGAAGCGGCTTTCGCTTGGGGCAGGGGCGAAACTTAGACGTCGCCCTGGGCCTTCACCTTGTCCAGGCTGGAATGCAGCTTGTTCAGCGCATTCAGGTAGGAACGGGCCGAAGCGATCACGATGTCGGTATCCGCACCGTTGCCATTGACGATACGGTCGTCCTTGGACAGCCGCGTCGTAACCTCGCCCTGGGCATCGGTTCCGGTGGTGATGGCATTGACCGAGTAGAGCAGCAGCTCGGCGCCGCTGCCGACTATGCTCTCGATCGCCTTGAACGTCGCATCGACCGGTCCGCCGCCGCTGGCTTCGCCCTTCTTCTCGGCACCGCCGACGTTCAGGATCACCTTGGCGAACGGCATTTCGCCGGTTTCCGAGCAGACGTGCGAGTAGACCAGCTTGTAATGCTCCTGATCCGGCGTCACCACCTCTTCGGAAACCAGGGCGTGCAGGTCTTCGTCGAAGATTTCGTGTTTGCGATCAGCCAGCTCCTTGAAGCGGGCGAAGGCGGCATTCAGCACTTCGTCGCTTTCCAGCTCGATACCGAGCTCCTGCAAGCGGGTCTTGAAGGCGTTGCGGCCGGAATGCTTGCCCAGCACCAGCTTGTTCTGCGTCCAGCCCACATCCTGGGCTCGCATGATTTCGTAGGTTTCACGATGCTTGAGCACGCCATCTTGATGGATGCCGGACTCGTGCGCGAAGGCATTGGCGCCAACCACCGCCTTGTTCGGCTGCACCGGATAACCGGTGATCTGCGAAATCAGCTTGGAGGCCGGCACGATCTGCGTCGTGTCGATGCGGGTTTCGACCGGGAAGATATCCGGCCGGGTGCGCACCGCCATGACGATTTCTTCGAGCGCCGCATTGCCGGCCCGCTCGCCCAGACCGTTGATCGTGCACTCGACCTGGCGCGCCCCGGACAGCACGGCGGCCAGCGAGTTGGAAACGGCCAGCCCGAGGTCGTTGTGGCAATGCACCGACCAGACGACCTTGTCCGAATTCGGCACGCGTTCGATCAGCTGGCGCATGGTTTCCGCGTACTGAAAGGGAATGGCGTAACCGACCGTATCCGGCACGTTGATGGTCGTGGCGCCGGCCTTGATCACCGCCTCGAAAATGCGGCACAGGAAGTCGATTTTGGAGCGCCCGGCATCCTCGGCCGAGAATTCGATGTCGTCCGTGTATTGGCGCGCCCAACCGATCGACTTCACCGCCTGCTCGACCACCTGGTCCGGCGTCATGCGCAGCTTCTTCTCCATATGGATCGGCGAAGTCGCGATGAAGGTGTGGATACGGGCGGATTTGGCCGGTTTGATCGCTTCGCCGGCACGGTTGATATCGTTCTCGTTGGCCCGCGCCAATGAGCAGACAGTGGAATCCTTGATCGCCTGGGCGATGGCATGAATGGAGTCGAAGTCGCCGGGCGAAGCGGCGGCAAAACCCGCCTCGATCACATCGACCCGCATTTTCTCCAGCTGGCGGGCGACGCGGATCTTCTCTTCCTTGGTCATCGACGCGCCCGGACTCTGTTCGCCATCGCGCAGGGTCGTATCGAAAATTACCAGATGCTGTTTCATGAAAACTCCGGGAATTACTGGGGCTTACGCTTGAGCAGGCCAATGGCGGCCTGGACGTAACCGGACAGGCCATAGAGGACGAAGAAACCAAACAGGGCGATTTCCGGGCTGTAGGCGACCAGTGCGAAACCGAGGGCGATCGCCGCAATCACGAAGAACGGCACACTCTTCTTCAGGTTGATGTCCTTGAAGCTGTAGAAGCGGATGTTGGACACCATGGTCACGCCGGCAAAAATGGTCATCACGCATGCCAGCCAGCGCACATCGCTGCCGGCCACACCGGTCTCGATCATGACCCAGACCAGGCCGGCCACCAGGGCCGCGGCCGCCGGTGACGGCAGCCCCTGGAAGTAGCGCTTGTCCATCACTTCCAGCGTGGTGTTGAAACGGGCCAGACGCAGGGCCGCCCCGGCGCAGTAGATGAAGGCGGCGATCCAGCCCAGTCGGCCGAGATCGCGCAACGCCCACTCGTACATCACCAGGGCCGGCGCTGCGCCAAAGCTGACCATATCGGACAGCGAGTCGTATTCGGCGCCAAAGGCCGATTGGGTATTGGTCAAGCGCGCCACCCGGCCATCCAGGCCGTCCAGCACCATGGCAATGAAAATGGCCATCGCCGCCCGGGCGAAATCACCCTGCATCGCCTGCACGATGGCGAAGAAGCCGGCAAACAGCGCTGCCGTGGTGAACAGATTGGGCAGCACGTAAATGCCACGCCGTTTGACTTCGGGATTGAACAGCGATTTACGGGGTTTGAGTTCGGTCATGGGCTTGTCTGAACGGGCAACCCGAAAAGGATACACCCGGAAAGCATAGAAATCCGCAAACAACAAGGGCGGTGCAAAATCCGCACCGCCCTCAAAGCGATGACGGAGCTAGACGCGAGGGCGAAGACAGTACGTTAGTACGGCAAGCCCAGCAACAACGCTCCGTCGAGCTATCAACAATCCGTTAGTTCTTGGACTGGTCGACCAGCTTGTTCTTCTTGATCCACGGCATCATGTCGCGCAGCTGGCCACCGACCGTTTCGATCGGGTGCACAGCGTTCAGACGGCGACGGGCGGTCATCGAAGGATAATTGGTCTTGCCTTCCTGGATGAACATCTTGGCGTATTCGCCGGTCTGGATTCGCTTCAGGGCGTTGCGCATGGCGACGCGGGACTCTTCGTTGATGACTTCCGGACCGGTCACGTACTCGCCGTATTCGGCGTTGTTCGAGATCGAGTAGTTCATGTTGGCGATGCCGCCTTCGTACATCAGGTCGACGATCAGCTTCAGTTCGTGCAGGCACTCGAAGTAGGCCATTTCCGGAGCGTAGCCAGCTTCGACCAGGGTTTCGAAGCCC
>DATGXM010000575.1:0-4587 GCA_035298985.1 Azonexus sp.
GTTCGATGCCCTTGAAGGCGGGCATCGCTTCGCGAAAAGTACGGACGACGAAACCCTGCGCATCGATCAGCGACACCGCCCACTGTCCGCCGCGCAACAGCGCGAACAGGCGTTCCATGTCGGCCTCGGCGCCGAGGATGAAATCGCGGTTGCACTCGGCCAGGCGTTTCTGGCTGGCCCGGCTGACCGGGTTGAAGATCGCCTTGTCGGCGAAGGACAGGCCGTGGGCCCGCGAACGCCGCCATGAATCGATGATAGGGTCGGATGCGCTGCCGGCCGCCGTGTATTCGCCGTCAGCGAATTGTCGCCGGGCCTCCTCGATATTCCGCTGCAAAAATGCCTGCCCCATGCTGTGTCTCCGGTCCGTTGTCTGTTTTTTAGGCGCCGCCACGGAAAGGTGTACAAAAAAAATACATTTTTCCGCCGTTTCGGCGGAGTTCGTCCTTTCTGTAGCTAACTTCCTGATTATGCACGATTCGTTCCTCGTTTCAAGGTGCTGGAAAGAGCAGGTTTTGCGGGTGGTACGCATTTCGCTGAAGCCCTGCACGCACTTCCCGGCGGGAGTGGCGAGGGGTGTGCGCATCGCCGCCTCGATACACATTCATCATGGAGACAAGACCAATGCACCACACCAGGATCATCGACCCCAACAAGAAATCGGCTACCGGCGGCAAGCTGGCCGCTCGCCTGCTGGCGCTGGCCGCCGGCGCGCTGTCCGCTTCCGGCGCCTCGGCCTTCGACGTCGATGCCGGCGATTACACTGCTTTACCGGCCGGCACCACGCTGGCCGCCGTCTATTACCAGAGTGCCTCGCGCGATGCGCTGTACGCCAACGGCAGCCGAGTGGCAGGTGACAACCGGCTTGATTCCAGCGTTGGCATCCTGCGCGGCGTGCATTACATGAATGTCGGTGGCTACACCATCGACCCGCAATTCCTGCTGCCCTTCGGATCGCTCGAAGGCAAGGGCGCCCTGTCGGGGCTGGGGCGGGAGAGCGGCATGGGCGACCTGATCCTGGCCAGCACCCTGTGGCTGGTCAACCAGCCGGAACGCGGCACCTATTTCGGCCTGACCCCCTTCCTGCAATTGCCGACCGGCGACTACGATCGCAATCGCCCCCTCAATCTCGGCGAAAACCGCTGGCGCCTGACGCTGCAAGGCGGCTTCATCACCCCCCTGGCCGACAAGCTGCTGCTCGATGTCATCGGCGACGTCACTGTCTTCGGTAAAAATGACGACTTCGGTCCGACCGGCGCCAAGCTGAAGCAGAAGGCGCTGTACCAGCTGCAGACGCACCTGCGTTACAACCTGACGCCGAGCTGGGATGTCCGCCTTGGCCTGTCGCACGTCAATGGCGGCGAGACCGAGGTCGATGGCGTTTCGAGCAACGACCGCCAGCGCACGAGCAAGTTCACGATAGGCTCGGGCTACTTCATCAAGCCGACCCTGCAGGTCCTGGCCAACTACGGCCGTGACATCAGCGTCGAGAACGGCTTCCGCGAGGACAATCGCTTCAACCTGCGCCTGCTGACCCTGTTCTGAGCCGGCTTCCGGTTCTCCGGCACGGTGTCGTCGATGCCTGCTTGAAGGAGGAACGCCTTGCCAGCCGAGAAAGCGGCCGGCAAGGCGTTTCCCGCTTTCTGCCTGGGTTGGAAAAACTACGGATTCGAAATTCCGGCTACCGGTTTGTCTTCGGCGGTGCCGGCTGCCGCGAGCCAGGCAACGAATTCTTCAGCGTTTCTAGATAGTCTTGGGCGTGGATTGAGCCAGTGGTACGCCCCGGTCAGGACGGGCGGACATCCCGGCAGCGCCACCAAACTGCCGGACGCCAGGTAGGCATCCAGAAAAAGGCAGGGGACGAAGGCAACCCCCAGTCCTTGCGCAGCTGCCTGGATTGACAGGATGGTATTGTCGAATTCCAGTCGATCGCCCATGCCGCCAGGCGGCAGGCCGTGCTGGACGAACCATTTGGGCCAGAGGTCGGGTCGCGAGCGGATCTCGATCCGGGTTGCGCGCGCGACCGAGGCCGGGCCGGAAAACTTCTGTTGCCGCAGATAGTCGGGGCTGCATACCGGCAGCGAATATTCGGCCATGAAGGGATGGCCGGCCAGGCCGGAAAACTGGCTGGGGCAACGGCGGATGAGCAGATGCGAGGTGGTGGCACGGTCGATGGGGCCTTGCGTGGTGGTCAGCACGACGTCCACTTCCGGATGCTCCTGGCGGTAAGCAGCCAGGCGCGGTATCAACCAGTGCATGGCGAAGGTGGGCGGGCATTCGAGGCGCAATGCCGCGCTGTGTCCTGCCCCGGATACCTGGCGCCAGGCCTCGTCGATCATGTTCATCGCCGGCAGGACCAGGTTGTAGAGCTGTTTGCCGGCCGGCGTCAGCGCTACCCGCCGGGTGAGTCGGACGAAAAGCGGGCTGCCCAGATGGTTCTCCAGGGTCTTGATCTGCCGGCTGACGGCCCCCGGCGTGACATGGAGTTCGTTGGCCGCCGCCAGGAAACTGCCATGCCGGGCGGCGAGGGTGAATATCTGCAGGGCGTTGAGCGGAGGTTTGCGAGGCATGTTTTCGCCATCCGGATAGGCGCGTCGGAACGATAGTGTCGCCTGATGGTTGAGAAAAAATCAACCATGGGTGCCTGGGAAATCGTTTGTTCGGCGGTAGCGGCGTGCTTGATGATCACTGCATCAGTTCAGCCACCTTGAGGAACGATTCCATGAAGCTCTACCCGCTGTTCGTGTTGGTGGCCTCGGTCACCGTGCTGATTCCCGGTCCTGGCGTGGTCATGACGCTGACCAATGCCGTTCGCTTCGGCATGCGCGGCAGCTTGGGCGGCATCCTGGGCATTGCCGCCGGCGCTTTCGTCGTGGCGGCCATTTCCTCCAGCAGCCTGGGCCTTCTCCTCGCTACCTCGTCACTCGCTTTCAGCGCTCTGCGCTTCATCGGCGGCGCCTATCTGATTTACCTGGGTATCCGGTGCTGGCGTTCGCCGCCCTTGCGATGGGTGGATCAGCCGACGCATCGCGCCACCTTCGGCAAACGCTTCGTCGAAGGCTTGTCCTTGCAATTGACCAATCCGAAAGCGATCTTCTTCTTCCTGTCGGTGCTCCCCCAGTTCATCGACCCGGACGCCAGCTATGCCGTCCAGTTCAGCGCGCTGGTAGTCACCTACAGCGCCCTGGTCGTACTGGTGCATAGCGTTTATGCCATCGGGGCGCAGCGGGCCAGGCGCTGGCTGGGCTCGGAAGGCGGCGGGAAAATGGTCAGAAGGCTGGGCGGGGCGAGCTTCGCGTTTTTCGGTGGCGCCTTGCTTACGGCCAAGCCGTAATGGGCGTCGCTTGATCGCCCTTGCTATCCTGTACGCCCACAGCGCACGCCTTTGGAAAGTCGTCATGCCATCACAGCTACTATTCCTGCCCGGGGCCTTGGGCCGAAACGGACTATGGGAACCCGTCGCCCGTCTGCTCGCCCATCCGGCCGAAAAGCACCACGTCGGATGGCCAGGCTTTGGCACTACACCGCCCGACCCGCAGGTCCGCAGCCTGGACGATCTCGTTGCCCGGGTAGCGGCCCGGATCGTCCAGCCAACGGCCCTGGTCGCCCAATCGATGGGCGGCGTGGTTGCGCTGCGGGTTGCACTCGAGAAGCCCGATCTCATCACCCATCTGGTCCTCGCCGTAACTTCCGGCGGCATCGACGTGGCCGGGCTGGGCGGCGAGGATTGGCGTCCGGCATTCCTGGCGGCCAACCCCTTGCTGCCTCGCTGGTTTTCCACCTGCCAGGAAGACCTGTCGTCGCGCCTTCCAGAACTGACCGTACCGACTCTGCTGCTGTGGGGCGATGCCGATCCGATCAGTCCGCTTGCCGTCGGCGAACGCCTAGCTTCGCTGCTGCCCAACGCCCGTCTGCACGTCGTGCGCGGCGGCGATCACGATCTGGCCGAGACGCACGCCGTGAGCCTGGCGCCGCTCATCGACGCGCATCTCGCCGGAACTGCCGACGCTCCGGACTGCTAGGCGTTACGGCCCTGCCTGGCGTTCCGCCTCCGGGCCGCCGCGAAATTCGCGGCGGTAAGCCGAAGGCGAGGTGTGCAGTACGTCCCCGAATAGCTGGCGCAAGCTCAGCGCAGAGCCGAAGCCGGCCCGCACGGCGATCAGTTCGATGGGCAGATCGGTCGTTTCCAGCAGACGCTGGGCCATGGCCAGGCGTTGATGGCGGACCCAGTTGCTGACCGTCGTCCCGGTGGCCTGTTTGAAACGGCGCGTGAAGGTGCGCCGGCTCATCCTGGCCTGTTCGGCCAGCGTATCGACGTCGAGCGCCTGATCGAGATGCTGGCTGGCCCAGTCGAGTACCGGCAACAGGCGATCACCGTCGACCCGGGGCGGAATCGGCGCTTCGATGTACTGCGCCTGCCCGCCCTGGCGATGCGGCGGAACGACCATGCGGCGGGCGACATGGCTGGCGATTTCGGCCCCGTGCCAACGGCGAAGCAGGTGTAGGCAGCAGTCGATGCCGGCAGCGACGCCGGCTGAGGTCAGCACTTCGTCGTCATCGACGTAGAGCACGTCGGGTCTGACCTCGATG
>DATGXM010000576.1:0-3193 GCA_035298985.1 Azonexus sp.
GTTAGGCCGGTTCCTGCGCTGAAGCCTGCGTCATCAGGTCGGCAAACGCCCGGGCCAGCGGCGTCGGCCGCTCGGGTAGAACCAGTGCGCTGAGGGCAAGCGCCTCAGGGTCGTGCAGCGGGCAGAAGGCGATGCCCGCCATGTCCACCGTCCGCATGCGTTCGGGAATGACGGCGATGCCCAAACCGGCGGCGACGAGGTTGAGCATCGAGGTCTTGCGCGAAACGACGCGGGCGGTGCGCGGCACGAATCCCTGCCGGAGACAGAGATCGGTGACCAGCCGGGCCAGTCCGCCGCGTTCGCGATGCACGGCGGACACGAAGGCCTGCTGCTGCAGGTCGCACATGCCCAGGCTGTCGCGGCTAGCCAGCGCGTGATCTGCAGGCAGGGCGACCCACAGGCGTTCGGCCGGCAGTTCGATGAAGCGCACGCCCGTATCGCGGCGCAGCACCGGCAGGCGGATGACGCCGATATCCGCCTTGCCGCTCGCTACTTCCGTAACCTGCATTTCGGACGCGATGCGGTCGAGATCGATGCGCGCCTTGGGGCAGGCTTGCAGGAAGCGCTCGATGACCGGCAGCAGGCTGCTCGCCGGAATGGAACTGGAATGCAGCAGGCGCAGCACGCCCGCCTCGCCGCTGGCCAACTGCTCGCCTTCCTCGGCGGCAGCGGTCAGCAGGTGCTCGATGGCGGCGACCCGGTCGCGGTAGACGGCACCGGCCGGCGTCAGGCGGACGCCGCGCGGCTCGCGCTCGAACAGCGTGAAACCGAGTTCTTCCTCCAGTTGGGCCACCTGCCGGCTCAGTGCCGGTTGGGCGATAAACAGCGCGGCGGCGGCCGGCGTGAAGCCGCCGAGGTCGGCAACGGTCAGGAAGTAACGGATCTGCTTTAGGCTAGGCATGCTTTTTCGGCATGGATAGGGAAATAAATCGGTATTTGTTTTATACCGTATCACCTCGGAAAATGAAATCGTTCCTTACGCGAAAGCCTAGCCCATGTCCGATTTCACCTTTCTCCTCGATCTGACCAACAATCCCGTCGCCCTGGCCTGGGCGCTGCTCGGGGTGGTTGTCGCCTATGCCATGTTCACCCTGGTCGGCTTCGGCTCGGCGCTGATGGCCAGCGGCCCGCTGGCCATACTGATGCCGGTCGGCAAGGTGATTCCCATGCTCGCGATGCTCGACTTCGCCGGTTCGTCGCTGCGCGGCTGGCGGGCGCGCAAGGAGGTCGCCTGGGGCGCCTTCATGCAGTTGTTCCCCGGCATGCTGGCCGGGCAGCTGCTCGGCGTGCTGGTACTGGCCAAATTGCCGCCGGTGCTGATGGCGGTGGCGCTGGGTGGCTTCGTGGTGGTCCAGGGTCTCAAGGGACTGCTCCAGCGCCGGAAGGCGGCACAACCCCCACGCTTCGCCTTCGGCCACGGCCTGTTCGGCGGCGTGCTGGGTGGCCTGTTCGGTAGCGGCGGCTTTATCTACGCCGCCTATCTGGAACGCACGCTGGAAAGCCGTTCTGCATTCCGGGCGACGCAGGCGGCGCTGATCGCCTTGTCCACGGCCTGGCGCATCGTGCTCTGCCTGTCGGTCGGGCTGCTCGATCTCCAGCTCCTGGCGACGGCGCTGGCCTTCGTCCCGGCCATGGCGCTCGGCGTCTATGCCGGCCACCACATCGACCTGCGCATCAGCCGCGAGCAGTTGTTCAAGCTGCTCAATGGCCTGCTGGTGGTCAGCGGCGCCAGCCTGGTGCTGCGTTACCTGGGGTGACGGCGCGGCATATACCCATTTCACCCCGATTAGCCAACGAATATGGCAGTGCGTTAGGCGAAATGGAGAAAAACTGACATACCTCACGGCAGGGGGGTAAATCGTCATTTGATTCCCTGACATAGTCGGGTATCGGTTTTGCACTCGGTGTCTGCCATATGGTGCCAGGTTCCTGGATGGCAGTATTGGCCGAGCATCTGTCTTTCCCGAGTCTTCCTTACGCCTCGACCCGGTTCCGCCCACGCTCCTTGGCCTGATAGAGCTTCTCGTCTGCCGTAGCCAACAGGGCTTCAATATTTTCCGGCTGGTCCGCACCGGCTTGGGTCACTGCTACGCCAAGACTCACCGTATAGGCGGGCAGACCTTTCACCTGCTGCTTCTGGATTTCCTTGCGTATCCGTTCGGCGACCTGCTTGGCTTCGGGTAAGCCGGTATCTGGCAACAGGATGATGAACTCTTCGCCGCCGAAACGAGCCAGCACATCGGGGATGCGCAGCATCTGCCCGGTTCGTCGGCAATAGTCCTTGATCACCTGATCGCCGACATGATGGCCGTAGGTGTCGTTCACCTTCTTGAAGAAGTCGATGTCGGAAGTGATGGCCGCCAGCGGCTGACGGGTGCGCCGGCTGCGCGCCCATTCCACCTCGGCCCGCGCAAAAAAAGCCCGCCGGTTGAGCGCACCGGTCAGCGGATCGCGCGTCGCCATGAACTCGAGATCGACCCGCAGTCGTTCATTGGCCAGCAGGATAAAGCCGATCGACAGCCCCAAGACCCCCAGCGAGAAAAATCCCAGATAGAGCTGCTGGATCAGACCGTGGTCGAACAGATCGTCCGTCTGGTCGGCCACCGAGGGCAGCGTGGCGATGCGGTAGATCGCCACGAGCAGCCCGAGCACGAAGAAGCCGCTCAGGAAGCGACTGCCAAATCCGCGAGGTTGTGCTTGCCAGGCCAGATAGACGCCGAAGGCGGAGAAGACGATATGCGCCAGGGCCATCAGGAACAATCGGCCCTGGTAATGCTGGCTCCCGTAAGTCATCCAAACGATCACGATGAGCAGTGCGCCGATGATGTCCAGGGCGGGGCGCCAAAAGACTGGGCGTCCGCAATAACGCTGCAGGCCGACGATCATCCACAACTGTCCGAACAGGAACAACGCACTCGCCGCCACCACCGTCAGCAGGCTGGGCAATATCCCGCGCAGCGCGCTGAGTCCGGACGCGCACGCAATCAGCCCTACCGCCTTGGCCCAGTCGCCCAAACCCTCGATTTCGCCGGGGAAGCTCCGCGCCTGCACCCAAAGGACTAGAGCGCAGAGCAGGCCGAGCAGATTGGCGACCAGTAAAAAGGTTCGCGGATCGAAGAGTTCCATAGGCCTGCTTCAGCGATTAGCCGAGGCTCACGCCGGCATCCAACAACACGGGGTCAGAGGCTTGGCG
>DATGXM010000577.1:0-19417 GCA_035298985.1 Azonexus sp.
GCCATCAGTTCGAATGCCGCACGGGCATTTTCCTGCATGCGTGAAAGGTTTTCGGTGGTCCGGAATGTCTGGCGGTTAGTAACGACGACGTTTACTGCGACGCCGGTCAGGAACAGTCCCAAGGCCATCGCAATCATCAATTCGACCAGACTGAAACCCCTGGCGCTGAAAACGGGAGCGTTTGATTTCATATCTGTGATCGGGTAACAAAGGTTTCGTTTGCACTTCCGCCGGCGCGGCTGTCATCCCATTGAATCTGGATGGTACATATGCCACCTGCCACGCAGGCGATGGTGCCACATGAATTTGCGTTGGCGCCGAGACGATTTTGGATAGAGCCGATCCAGACGCTGATGGTGTCGTTTACGAGGTTGCCGTTAAGCGCCGGGGCGGCGCAGGTTTGTCCAATGTTGTAGTTCCCGTTGAGGGCGCCTTGGCGATCGGCGCGCAATGCATCGAGAATCGAATAGCTCAACAAGACTGCGTGGGAGCGTTGCAGGCTGCTGTGGTTCTGTTGCAGGGCGCGGGCCTGGAGTCCTGCGAGTCCAAGCAGACCCAGCGAGAGTACCAGTACGGCAACCAGAACTTCCAGAAGCCCCGATCCGGTTTGATGGCGAATGTCTGGCATGGTTGTCATGGTGGAGTCGGGCAAGCAATGTTGATGTTGGCGGGCTGAGTCATGACGATCTGGCCACTTCCATTGACCAGCAGGCGTCGGGCTCGGTCATTATCAGAGAGTGCGCTGGAAGTGGAGCAAACCTCTATGTTTCCTGTCTGGGTAGCGCCAGCAAGGGTGCGACTTTGACCATCTGAGGAGAATGATATGTAGCGAGGCAGGGCAGCCGCTCCCTGAATGGTGATGCCGGTAAGGCTGACGCGGTTGTTGTTGATTATGGTTTCACCCGCGTCCACGTTGGCGACGTTGCCTGCGCGCGTGGCATCGGAAAAAATGATCCATCCTTGTTCCCAGTTGCCGGCGTTGGTGCATTGAACCCCATTGGCCGAAATGCAGATGGTGACACGTTGCCCTTGGCGAATGGCCTCCGAGCGCGCTTGTGCGAATGCTGAAAGCAGTTCGTTTGTCGCGTTGGTGACGCGAGTGGAGGCAATCAGCCCTTGAAAGCTAGGAATCCCGATGGCCAGCAAAATGGCAAGGACTGCTAGTGTAATCAGCAATTCAACCATGGTCAGGCCGGTTTGCCTTGCTTTAAGCAGGATGTGGGTGGTGCAGATCATGCCTTCTCCTCTTGTTCTGCGTAAGTTTATGCGATACACGTCGCCAGATGATCATTACGTGGCAAACGGTTGGGTGGGAGGGATGAGCGGTATGAACATCGATTGTTTCGATATGTCGTTTTTGGGGCTTCCCTTGGAGGGAGGTGTCTGATAAAATTGTGGTTTAATGTTTTTCTGGATTTGATTCATGGCCAATAGCGCACAAGCCCGCAAGCGCGCCCGTCAAGCTGACAAGCAGCGCTCCCACAACGCCAGCCTGCGTTCGACCCTGCGTACCGCGATCAAGCGCGTGCGTCAGGCGATCGAAGCTGGTGACAAAGCCGCCGCACAGGGCGTCTTCCAGCAATCCGTCGCAGTGCTTGACCGCATTGCCGACAAGAAGATTGTTCACAAGAACAAGGCTTCCCGTACCAAGAGCCGTCTGTCTGCTCAGATCAAGGCGCTTGCTGCTGCCTGATTGCAGTAGCTTGCTCCCATAAAAATGGCGCCTCTCGGCGCCTTTTTTATTACTGTCGTTGGTGTTCGTTGCTAATTATTTCTTGCTGTCGATGGAGCAAACGCCGTCAACGATCTGCAAGTCATTGTCCTGAGCAAAATTGAGCATGAAGCGGTAGGCCATCGGCTCGAGTTCGCCGAGGCGCCCGTCGACAAAGACAGCTTTTTCGCCGTTGAAGTCGCCGGGGCCGACGTAAGGGGAGTATTTCATCTTGCGTTCGGCACCGAAGGCGGACATGACGCCGCACAGACGTTCGGCCCAGTCGCTGGGGCGAAATTTGCGTCCTTCCTTGGTGAGGCCAACAATGATGAATGTGGTCGATTCTAGGTTTGTCATTGTTCTACTCTGCGTTTTCGGGCGATACGACCTTGCGTGGGCGCATTCTAGCAGAAGCGCTTAACCTTTCCATAATTATGGCGCACGGGCCACGATGCGGCGGAGCTTGGCGGGCGAGCGCCGTTCTATACAAGGCCTTGTTTTTCTCATAAAATTCGGCTTTCTACTGCTTGGTATAGGCCGTATGGCCTATCAGGTGGTGGTCGTTTCGGCGGCAATTGCCGCCGTTTTCGTTTTATGAGGCTGCCTCATGTCGCATGTCATGAATACCTATGCCCGCTTGCCCGTGACCTTCAGCCATGGTCGGGGCTGCCGGATTACCGATACCGAAGGCAAGGAGTATCTCGATGCCTTGTCCGGGATTGCCGTTTCGACGCTGGGGCACGCCCATCCCAGGCTGGTGGCGGCGATTTCCGCCCAGGCTGGCCGCATGCTGCATACCTCCAATCTGTACTGCATCCGTGAGCAGGAACAGTTGGCCGACAAGCTGTGCGCGCTATCAGGCATGGACGAGGTCTTCTTCGGTAATTCAGGGGCCGAGGCCAACGAAGGAGCCATCAAGCTGGCACGTTTCTTCGGCCACAAGAAGAACATCGAAATGCCGACCATCATCGTCATGGAAAAGGCTTTCCACGGGCGCACCATGGCCACCTTGTCGGCGACCGGAAATCGCAAGGCGCAGGCCGGTTTCGAGCCGCTGGTTTCCGGCTTTGTCAGGGTTCCCTATGGCGACCTGGAGGCGATCCGCAACGTCGCCGAACATCACAAGAATATCGTTGCCGTGATGCTCGAGGTCATTCAGGGCGAGGGCGGCATTCATCTGGTCGATCCCGCGTTCTATCGCGGGGTGCGCGAGTTGTGCGATAGCCACGACTGGCTGATGATCTGCGACGAAGTCCAGTGTGGCATGGGGCGTACCGGAAGCTGGTTCGGCTTCCAGCAGGTTGGCGTGCAGCCCGATATCGCGACGCTGGCCAAGGGCCTCGGCTCGGGCGTGCCGATAGGGGCCTGTCTGGCGCGGGGCAAGGCGGCCGGCCTGTTCGGGCCGGGCAACCATGGTTCGACTTTCGGCGGCAACCCGTTGGTCTCGGTCGCTGCGCTGACAACCATCGAAGTCATTGAACAGGATGGTCTGCTGGCCAATGCCGCGCATGTCGGCAGCCTGATCCGTAAACTGTTTGGCGAAGCGCTGGCCGGCACTAAGGGTGTCGTCGATATCCGTGGCCATGGCCTGATGATCGGCATCGAGCTGGATCGCCCGTGCGGCGCGCTGGTCGCTCAGGGGCTGGAGGCCGGCTTGCTGATCAATGTGACGGCGGATAGCGTCGTCCGCTTCCTGCCGCCGCTGATTTTCAGCGAAAAAGACGCCCGCGAACTGGTGGAGCGTACCGCACCGCTGATCAAGGCATTTCTGGCTGCGTAATCATGGCGATCAAACACTTTCTGCAATTCAAGGATTTCTCCCGTGACGAGTTCGAATACGTGTTCGAACGCACGGCGTGGATCAAGAACCAGTTCAAGTCCTACCAGAAGTACTGGCCGCTTTCCGACCGTACGCTGGTAATGATTTTCGAAAAGGCCAGCACGCGGACGCGTCTGTCGTTCGAGGCCGGTATGCAGCAGCTGGGCGGTTCGGCGATCTACCTGAATACCCGCGATTCCCAGCTCGGGCGCGGCGAGCCGGTCGAGGATGCGGCGCAGGTGATTTCGCGGATGAGCGACATCGTGATGATTCGCACCTTCGAACAGGAGATCATCGAGCGCTTCGCCGCCAATTCGCGCGTGCCGGTGATCAACGGCCTGACCAACGAGTACCACCCGTGCCAGATCCTGGCCGACATCTACACCTACATCGAGCATCGCGGCGACATCCAGGGCAAGACGGTGGCCTGGGTCGGCGACGCCAACAACATGTGCAACACCTGGCTGCAGGCGGCTGAAGTCCTGGATTTCAAGGTCCATGTATCGACGCCGCCGGGCTACGAAATACAGCCGGAACTGGTCGGCAACATCGATCCGGCCCGCTTCAAGGTTTTCGCCGATCCCATGGATGCCTGTCGGGGTGCCGATCTGGTCACCACCGACGTGTGGACCTCGATGGGCTTCGAGGCCGAGAACGAAGAGCGGATCAAGGCCTTCGCCGACTGGTGCGTCGATGGCGACATGATGCGGGTGGCCGATCCGCAAGCCGTGTTCATGCACTGCCTGCCCGCGCATCGTGGCGAGGAAGTGACGGCCGAAGTGATCGACGGGCCGCAATCGGTGGTCTGGGATGAGGCAGAGAACCGCCTCCACGTCCAGAAGGCGTTGATGGAATATTTGCTGTTGGGCCGCATTCAGGGCTGAGCGGCTGAATTAAATCAAAATCGAAACAAGGGAACGCAAATGAGCGATATCAAGAAGGTTGTGCTGGCCTATTCGGGCGGTCTGGATACCTCGGTCATCCTCAAGTGGCTGCAGGATGTGTACAAGTGTGAAGTCGTCACCTTCACGGCCGATCTCGGCCAGGGGGAAGAACTTGAGCCGGCCCGTGCCAAGGCCATCCAGCTCGGCATCAAGCCGAAGAACATCTACATCGACGACCTGCGCGAGGAATTCGTCCGCGATTTCGTCTTCCCGATGTTCCGCGCCAACACCATCTACGAAGGCGAGTACCTGCTCGGCACGTCGATCGCCCGTCCGCTGATCGCCAAGCGCCTGATCGAAATCGTCAATGAAACCGGCGCCGACGCCATCTGCCACGGCGCTACCGGCAAGGGCAACGACCAGGTGCGCTTCGAACTCGGCGCCTATGCGCTGAAGCCGGGCATCAAGGTCATCGCCCCGTGGCGCGAGTGGGACCTGCTGTCCCGCGAGAAGCTGATGGCCTATGCCGAGAAGCACGGCATCCCCATCGACATGAAGCACAAGAAGGGTGGCTCCCCGTACTCGATGGACGCCAACCTGCTGCACATCTCCTACGAAGGTCGTCATCTGGAAGACCCGGCTGCCGAAGCCGAGGAATCGATGTGGCGGTGGACCGTGTCGCCGGAGAAGGCACCGAACAAGGCCGAGTACCTCGACCTGGAGTTCGCTCAGGGCGACGTGGTTGCGGTCAACGGCAAGAAACTGAAGGCCCACGAAGTACTGGCCCTGCTCAACGAATTGGGCGGCAAGCACGGCATTGGCCGTCTCGACCTGGTCGAGAACCGCTACGTCGGCATGAAGTCGCGCGGCTGCTACGAAACCCCGGGAGGCACCATCCTGCTGCGCGCCCACCGCGCCATCGAATCGATCACCCTGGACCGTGAAGTCGCCCACCTCAAGGACGACTTGATGCCGCGCTACGCCAGCCTGGTGTACAACGGCTACTGGTGGAGTCCAGAGCGCAAGGCGCTGCAGGTGCTGATCGACCACACGCAGCAGACGGTCAACGGTACCGTCCGCCTGAAGCTGTACAAGGGCAACGTCATCGTCGTTGGCCGCGACTCGCAGACCGATTCGCTGTTCGACTCGACCATCGCCACCTTCGAGGACGATGCCGGTGCCTACGATCAGCGTGACGCCGGCGGCTTCATCAAGCTGAACGCCCTGCGCATGCGCATTGCCGCCAACCTGACGGCGAAGAAGTCCGGCAAGCCGGCTGCGGCCAAGAAGGCAGCACCGAAGAAAGCTGCTGCGGTCAAGCCCGCCGCCAAACCGGTAGCCAAGGCCGCTGCGAAGTCGGCTGCCAAGGCCGTCAAGGCAGCGCCGAAAGCTGCCGCCAAGCCGGTGGTGAAGGATGTGGCCAAGACTGTGGTGAAGAAGGCCGTCGCCGCGCCGGTGGCCAAGAAGGCTCCGACTCCGGTCAAGGCGGCCAAGGCTGTCGCCAAGAAGCCGGCGGCCAAGAAGAAGGGCTAAGCGATGGAAGGCACCGTTTTCGGACTCACCGAAGAACAGATCGCGGATTTTTTCTCGACCTGGGGCGTGGGTGCCTTCATTCTCTTCATGCTGTTCATTATTGGCGAGATTGCCTACAAGTCGAAAGCCGGCAAGACGGGCACCTTTGTGCTCTTCTTCGTCCTCGCTTTCGGCATGGTCGGCTTCGTCGCCAAGGGAATCATTCAAAAACTCTGGGGTATTTAAATGTCGCAATACGACAACGTTTCCGTGGTCAAGAAGGCCAATGTTTATTTCGATGGCAAGTGCGTCAGCCACACCGTGGTGCTGGCCGATGGCACCAAGAAGACGGTCGGCGTGATCCTGCCGTCCAGCCTGACCTTCAATACCGGTGCGCCGGAAATCATGGAAGGCGTCGGCGGTTCCTGCCGTGTCAAGCTGAAGGGCGAAAGCGAGTGGAAGACCTACGGCGACGGCCAGTCCTTCAACGTGCCGGGCAACTCGAGCTTCGAGATTGCCTGCGACGAGCCTTACCACTACGTTTGCCACTTCGGCTAAGCAGCCGGTGAGCCAACCGGCCCGGCCGCCGTGCCGGGCTTTTGATTTCAGGAGATGCCATGCCCAGTTTTGACTTCACTTCCGAAGCCGACATGGTGGCGTTGAAGAACGCCATCGACGTCGCCGTTCGCCAGATCGACAACCGCTACGACTTCAAGGGCACCTCGGCCAAGGTCGAGTTCAACGAGAAGGACAAGGTCATCACCCTGCACGGCGATTCCGACTTCCAGCTCGACCAGATCAAGGACATCCTGTTCCCGGCCATGGAGAAGAAGGAAGTCGAGAGCACCAAGCGCCTCGATCACCAGCCGGTACAGAAAGTTTCCGGCAACAAGGTGAAGCAGGAACTGAAAATCAAGATGGGCATCGAGACCGAACTGGCCAAGAAGCTCGTCAAGATCATCAAGGACGCCAAGCTCAAGGTGCAGGCCTCCATCCAGGGTGATGCGGTACGCGTGCAGGGCGCCAAGCGCGACGACCTGCAGGATTGCATTGCCTTGATTCGCAAGGAAGTGACCGATTTCCCGATCAAGGCCGGTAATTTCCGCGACTGAGCGGCGACCGGTTCAGCCGGTAGTCGGCGATACGAAAAGGGCAGCTTCGGCTGCCCTTTGTCTTGATCAGCGGACCAGGCCCTTGATCCACACCGAATACAGCTGTTCCGATAACCGGCGCATGGTCGGCAGGCGGGAAGCGATTTCGCTTTCCATGGTTGCCGGGGGCTGCACGCTTGGCTGGTCGGCCACGGCGTTTGCCTCGTCGGCCCATTGGTCGCACCACTGGGCGATCATTTCGGGGGTCATTTCGACATGGCACTGCATGGCCAGGTGGAGGCCGAGCGCGAACATCTGGTTGGCACAGTAATTGTTGGAAAAGAGCCGGGTCGCGCCGGGCGGGATGCTGAAGGTTTCGCCGTGCCACTGGAAGACGGTTCCGCTTTTGCCGGCGAAGTCGCCCAGCCAGTGCCGGGCGGTGGCATTGGCCTCGCCGAAGGCCTGGCCCCAGCCGATTTCCTTGACCGGGTTGCGGGTCACTTCGCCGCCCAGCGCCTTGCTCATCAACTGGCCGCCCAGGCAGTGCCCGATGACCGGGATCTCGCCGGCGACTGCCGCGCGGATCAGCCCGCATACCGGCTCAACCCAGGGCAGGGGATCGTTGACGCTCATCGGACCGCCCATGAAGCAGAGGCCGGAGTAGGCATCCGGACTCGCCGGTACGGCGGCGCCTTCGTCGATGGCGATCAGTTGCCAGGGAATCCCGTGCTGCTCTAGGAATATGGCAAAATAGCCCGGACCTTCGGTAGGAGAGTGACGGAAGATGGCAACGGGTTTCATGGTGCGGAAAATGTCCTCGAAAGTGAGTCGTCATTCTACGCTGCTCGCTGTGATCTTCTTGGCGCTATCCCCGGTCGCCCTTGCCCAGGAGGTCGGCCTGGCCGGCATCATGGGCAGCAAGGCGATGCTGATGATCAACGGCAGCGAGCCGCAGGCCGTGCCGGTCGGCCAGACTCTGGATGGTGTCAAAGTGCTTTCCGTCCAGGGCGATCAGGTGATGATCGAAATCGGCGGCAAGAAGCGTCCCTTGCACGTCGGGCAGTATGCCGTCGGTGCGGCGAATGGCGACGGCTCCGGCAAGATCATCATGACGGCCGACGGACAGGGCCACTTCTACACCACGGGGACGATCAACGGGACTTCGGTCCGCTTCCTGGTCGATACCGGGGCGACCATGATTTCGCTGGGCATGAACGATGCGCGGCGGATCGGCATGGATTTCAATCGCGGCGAGAAAGCCTTGACCAACACCGCCAACGGCCAGGCCGTGGTGAGCAAGGTGCAGCTCGACACCGTACGGATTGGCGATGTGACCTTGCATAACGTCGGTGCGCTGATCCATCAGACCGACATGCCGACTGCGCTGTTGGGCATGAGCTTTTTGAACCGGATGGAAATGCAGCGCGACGGCAGTACCATGACACTTAAAAAACGATTCTAGGAGAGAGTAATGCCGCAGAAAGATCAGGAAATAGCGCTGTTGCGCGAAGAGCTGGAAATGCTGATGGGTGAGCGCCAGGCGCTGTTGCGCGTGGCCGGCTCGGCGGCCGTCTTGATTGCCAGTCTGGACAGCAAGCGGTTGCCGGTGGGCGCGGTCGAGTCGGCCGATCTGGTTGCCACCTCGATCAACGATTTGCCTGAAGAAACCCTGCAGGACGCGCTGGCGTCCGTCAATGCCGAGATCGAGGAAGACTCTGCGGCGAAATGACGGTCGATCTGGAGCGTTTGCGGGCCAGTCTGCTCCCCGAGCCGCTGGCCGGCCAGTTCGTGCAGGAAGACGGCGCGGCAGACCTGCCACTGACCCCGGCGGCGGTGCTGTTTCCGATTGTCCTGCGCGATGGCGGATACACTGTACTGCTCACCCAGCGCACGGCGCATCTGCGGGACCATGCCGGGCAGGTCAGCTTTCCCGGCGGCCGCGTCGAGGCGCACGATTTGTCGCCGATGGATACCGCCCTACGCGAGACCGAGGAAGAAATCGGCCTGGCGCGGGAGCGGGTGGAAGTCCTCGGTTTCTTGCCCGAGTACCGCACCGGTACTGGCTTCCGGGTGACGCCGGTGGTGGCGCTGGTGCGCCCGCCGTTCGACTTGCAGCCAGACCCTTTCGAGGTGGCCGAGATTTTCGAGGTGCCGCTGTCATTTCTGCTCGACCCGGCCAATCACCAGCAGCATTCGCTGCATTACCGTGGGGCCCTGCGCAACTATTTCGCCATGCCTTATGGCGAATATTTCATCTGGGGGGCAACCGCCGGGATGATCCGCTCGCTGTCCGAGCGGCTTGGCCTTCTCCATGCCGCATGAGCTTGTGGTATCGTGGCACTTTGCTATATGAAAATAAGCCGAATACGGCAGTCTCCAGCCCCACATGAGTCTCCTCTCGCTGATTGCAGTTTTTCTCATCGAGCAACTGCAACCCCTTGATTACCGTCGCATCATCGCCGAGCCGCTGGGTGCCTGGGCGGATTTCATCGAATCCCGCTTCAATGCCGGCGCTTATCGCCATGGCGTGCTGGCCTGGTGCTTCGCCGTCCTGCTGCCGGTTGCCCTGGTCGGCATGGCCTATGCTGCGCTCTATGCGCTGAGCCCGCTGTTCGGCTTGCTGCTCAACGTGGCGGTGCTCTACCTGACCATGGGTTTCCGCCAGTTCAGCCACCACTACACCGAGATCCAGCTTGCCCTGCGCCTGGGCGACATCGAGCGGGCGCGTCTGTTGCTGGCCGAGTGGCAGGGCTGTTCGACCTATAACCTCGGTTCGGAAGACATCTCCCGTCTGTCCATCGAAGGGGCGCTGGCTGCCTCGCACCGTCATGTCTTTGCCGTGCTGCTCTGGTTCGTCCTGCTGCCGGGACCTTGCGGCGCCTTGCTCTATCGCCTGGCGCTGATCGTTCGCGATCGCTGGAATGCCGAGCGGGTCGATCAGGAAAATGCATTTACGCTATTTTCGCGCCAGGTTTTCGGTATCATCGACTGGCTGCCGCTGCGGGCGACTGCCTCCGCTTTTGCCATCGTCGGCGATTTCGAGGACGCGGCGTATTGCTGGCGCACCCAGCCGGCACAATGGCCGGATCGTGATCTGGGCATCGTGCTGGCAGCCGGAGCGGGAGCCTTGGGCGTGCAGTTGGGACGGCCGGTGGTCGACGGGGTCGAAGTATCCGACCGCGCCGAATTGGGGCTGGGCGATCCAGCCGACGTAGATTTCATGCAAAGTGCCGTGGGCCTCGTCTGGCGAGCCACGGTCGTGTGGATGTTGTTGCTCTTTTTGTTGGGGCTCGCCAGCTTGGTGGGCTGAATAATTTATATCTGGAGGTTTTCATGAGCAAAGATGTCGTCGTTCTGAGCGCAGTTCGTTCCCCCATTGGTGCCTTCGGTGGTTCTCTGGCTGACATGGATCCGTGCGATCTGGCCAGCACCGTCATGAAAGAAGCAATCGCACGTTCCAACGTCGATCCGCAGCAGATCAACTACGTTACCGTCGGCACCACGATGCCGGTCGACTCTCGTTACGCCTACGTTTCCCGCGTCGCCTCCATCCAGGCCGGCCTGTCGATGGACTCCGTCGCCATGCAAGTTTCCCGTCTGTGCGCCTCCGGCCTGCAGGGTATCGTCACCACCGCCCAGAACATCCTGCTCGGCGATTGCGACTACGGTATCGGCGGTGGCGTCGAAGTGATGTCCAAGGCCGCCTACCTGATGCCGACGCTGCGTTCCGGCGCCCGCATGGGCGACACCAAGGCCATCGACGCCATGGTTGCCGTGCTGACCGACCCGTTCGGCGTCGGCCACATGGGTATCACCGCTGAAAACCTGGCCACCAAGCACGGCTTCACCCGTGAGGACCAGGATGCCTTTGCCGTCGAATCGCAGCGCCGTGCCGCTGCGGCCATCGATGCCGGCCACTTCAAGTCGCAGATCCTGCCGATCGTCAAGCAGACGCGTAAGGGCGAAGTCGTGTTCGACACCGACGAGCACCTGAAGCGTGGTACCACCATGGAATCGCTGGCCAAGATGAAGCCGGCCTTCAAGAAGGACGGTACCGTCACTGCCGGCAACGCCTCCGGCATCAACGACGGCGCAGCCTTCTTCGTGCTCGCCGATGCCGCCAAGGCTGCCGCTGCCGGCCAGAAGCCGATCGCCCGCATGGTTTCCTACGCCGTTGCCGGCGTGCCGAACGACGTCATGGGCGAAGGCCCGATCCCGGCGACCAAGCTGGCGCTGAAGAAGGCTGGCCTGACCCTGGACCAGATGGATGTCATCGAATCCAACGAAGCCTTCGCTGCCCAGGCGCTGACGGTTTCCAAGGTACTCGGACTGGATCCGGCCAAGACCAACCCGAACGGCGGCGCCATCGCCCTCGGCCACCCGGTCGGCTGCTCCGGCGCCTTCATCGCCACCAAGGCGATTTACGAAATGAACCGTATCGGCGGCAAGTACTGCCTGGTCACCATGTGTATCGGTGGCGGCCAAGGCATCGCCGTGATCTTCGAGCGCGTTTAAGCTTTTCGAAGCGTTTTGCACCAAACCCGCTGGAGCGATCCAGCGGGTTTTTTATTTGCACCATCATGAACGCGATGCACCGCCGCAGTGCGTCAGTAGTTACAAAGTAGTAGCAGCCCCCTGATTTGCAGCGCATTTGCAGGTGGCATGGAACCTGCTGAATTGGATGCGAGAGCATCCTCAGCGACGGGTCCAAAATGAACTTCTATAACGAGATGTATGACGCCCAGGGCGGCGTCCGGGCACATTACCAGGGATATGAAGACTGGCTCAAGGCGACGCCGCCGGAGCGCATCGAGCGCAAGCGAGCCGAGGCCGATCTGGCCTTTCACCGCGTCGGCATCACTTTCGCGGTGTATGGCGAGGAGGCCGGCAAGGAGCGCCTGATTCCCTTCGACATCATTCCCCGTGTCATTCCGGCGGTCGAATGGAAGGCGCTGCAGACCGGCCTGCGCCAGCGGGTCAAGGCGCTCAACATGTTCCTGTGGGACGTGTACCACGATCAGGAAATACTCAAGGCGGGCATTATTCCGGCCGATCAGGTGCTGAACAACGCCCAGTACCGGCCGATCATGCAGGGTGTCGATGTGCCAGGCCGCATCTACGCCCATATCACCGGGGTCGATATCGTACGGGCCGGCGCCGGCGAGTTTTACGTGCTGGAAGACAACCTGCGCGTGCCGTCCGGCGTCTCCTACATGCTCGAAGACCGCAAGATGATGATGCGCCTGTTCCCTGAACTGTTCGCCAAGCACAAGGTGGCGCCGGTCCAGCATTACCCGGACGTGCTGCTCGAGAAACTGCGTGCGGTGTCGCCGAACGGCGTGACCGATCCGACGGTGGTCGTGCTGACGCCCGGGGCCTACAACAGCGCCTATTTCGAGCACACCTTCCTGGCCCAGCAGATGGGCGTCGAACTGGTCGAGGGACGCGATCTCTTCGTCAAGGACGAGGTGGTCTACATGCGGACGACGCACGGGCCGCAGCGCGTCGATGTGATCTACCGCCGCATCGACGACGACTTCCTCGATCCGCAGGTGTTCCGTGCCGATTCTGCCTTGGGCGTGCCGGGGCTGATGCTGGCGTATCGCGCCGGCAACGTGACCCTGGCCAATGCGGTCGGCACCGGTGTCGCCGACGACAAGTCGATCTATCCCTACGTGCCGGACATGATCCGTTTCTATCTCGGCGAAGAGCCGAAGCTGAACAACGTGCCGACCTATATGTGCCGCAAGAAGGAGGATCTGGCCTACGTGCTCGATCACCTGCCGGAACTGGTGGTCAAGGAAGTGCATGGCGCCGGCGGCTACGGGATGCTTGTAGGCCCGGCATCGACCAAGGAGCAGATCGCGCACTTCCGCGAGTTGCTGATCGCCAAGCCGGAGGGTTACATCGCCCAGCCGACGCTGGCCCTGTCCAATTGCCCGACCTTTGTCGAGGAAGGCATCGCGCCGCGCCACCTCGACTTGCGCCCCTTCGTGCTGTCGTCGGGCGCATGTATCAACATGGTGCCGGGCGGCCTGACCCGCGTCGCCCTGACCAAGGGCTCGCTGGTGGTCAATTCGTCGCAGGGCGGCGGTACCAAAGACACCTGGGTTCTGGAGGATTAATCATGCTCAGCCGTACTGCCGATCACCTGTTCTGGATGTCGCGTTACATGGAGCGCGCCGAGAATCTGGCCCGTTTGCTCGATGTCACCTACCAGATGTCGCTGGTGCCGCAATCCGAGGAAGCGGCCAACCAGAGCTGGAGTGCCATCATCGCCCTGAACAGCCTCGAGGACGCCTATGCCGCCAAGTATTCGGTGGTCAATGGCGAGAATGTGCTGAAGTTCATGGTCAGCGATGCCGACAATTTTTCGTCCATCCACAGCTGCCTGCGCATGGCGCGGGAGAACGCCCATGCCGTACGCGGCACGCTGACCACCGAGATGTGGGAGACGCTGAACTACACGTGGCTGGAGGCGCGCGGGCGCAGCTTCGAGCAGCTGGTCAGCGCCGGCATCAGCGAGTATTTCGAATGGGTCAAGATGCGTTCGTCCCTGACCCGTGGCACGACGCTCGGCACCCTGCTGCAGGACGAGGCCTTTCACTTCATCCGCCTCGGCACGCTGCTCGAACGCGCCGACAACACGGCGCGCATCCTCGACTTCAAGTACCACGTGCTGCGCCCGCACGGCGACGAGGGGGCGACTGATTTCTACCAGTGGGCGGCCCTGCTCCGCTCGGTGTCGGCCTTCGAGGTCTACCGCAAGGTCTATCGTGACGTGATCACGCCGGATCGCGTGGCGGAACTGCTGATCCTCAACAAGGACATGCCGCGCTCGCTGCATTTCTGCCTGAATGGCGTGATCAAGACCCTCGACCTGATTGCCAATCGCCAGTCCGGCGAGACTAGCCGCCAGGCCGGCCTGCTGCATGCCCAGCTGCACTACGGGCGGATCGGCAACATCCTTGAACATGGCCTGCATGAATGGCTGGAGGACTTCATGGATCGCATCTACCTGCTCGGCGACGGGATCAGCAAGGATTTCCTGGTGCCGATGGCCGAAGCGGCCTGATCGTCGGCCTTGGCATGGCAGGAAGGCCCGGTGAAGCCGGGCCTTCCTTTTGGGGGCGGTGTCCGGTGTGGGCCGCAAGCCACTGAATGGCCAATATTTTCCGGATTGCGGCAAATCAATCCGGCGTTTTCGGGTGGCTGGCTTTAAACTGCTCGCCTTGCAAAAGCAAACCGGTTTCCGGCTGCCTTTTGCCCATTCCTTCAAGGCTGCCCATGTACCCGATTCACGATCACGATCCACTTCTCCTGCTTGCCACGGCCCTGGCCGCCAAGCGCCGCCCGGCCGAACTGCTGGAAATCATGGCGGCCATCGATCTTGTCCAGGGCAATATCCCGGCCGAAGCCAAGCTGAGCGAAGCTTTTGCCCGCCTCGGCCTATGCGGCCTGCTGGTCGAATGTGACGGCGGCCTGGCCTTGACGCCGGGTGCCGAGCAGTTGATCGAGGCCCTGCCGGGCAAGGGCGATATGGCGGACCGCCTGATCGCGCTGCGCGGCTTGCTGGCTAACTACGTGGCGAGCGAGGGGGCGGCTATCACCATAGCCCCCGAAAGTCTGCGCGCAGCCATGTTGGCCCATCGCGCGGCAGCGGCGACGACCGCCAAGAACCTGCTGGTCCCCAAGCCGAAGCCCGAACAGGCTCAGGCCCGCCCCGGTCAGCGGCAACGCAAGCCGATGCCCAAGCAGCGCAAACGCTGATCGCCATCAGCCCTGCCGAGTCGCAGGCGGCGCTGGCCGGCGAGCGATATCAACAACGGGGGCCGGAGCGAGTCCAGGCACTTCAGACATGACGCAACAACAACCGAACAACCCGCTGCACGGCGTGACGCTGGAGGCGATACTCAAGCATCTCGTCGCGTACTATGGCTGGGGCGAACTCGGCCGGCAGATCGATATACGCTGTTTCAACCACGAGCCGAGCATCGCTTCCAGCCTCAAGTTCCTGCGGCGGACACCGTGGGCGCGGGAGCGGGTCGAGTCCCTGTACATCCACACCCTGCGTTAGTGTTCGCGCGGACGGCGCCGTGTCAGGTGACCGCGCACCCGTCCGCTGTACGTTCCGAACTCCTCTTGGCTGAATTGATGGCGCGCTGGCCGGCCTGATGCTGTTTTTCGAGAATGAAGGCCAGCAGCCACTGATCGCTGTCCGTAACATGCCGCAATAACCAGTCGCGCAAAAAGTCGATGAGCTTTGCCTTGGGAATGCGTTCACCTCTCCGCAGGCGGGAACGCATGTCGTTCATCGCCTCGGCGAAGGCCAGGTGCTCGTTGAAATGGGCAATCGCATCGGCGTGCTTTTCCTGGTCATAGCCGTAGCGTGTTGCCAGATCCTCTTCGCACCAGAAATGGAACAGCGCATAACCCAGCAACTCGTGAATAACCTCTTCCCAGACATCGCGGCGGCTGTCATCTCGCAATTGGAGATTGACCCTGTTGAACATCCTGAACAGGGTACGGTGCTGCAAGTCAATCTCGGTCACGCCGGTGTCGAACTCTCGCTGCCAAACCAGTTTTCCCACTAGATTCATTATTCCTGATCCACAAATTGCATTGGTAATCGATGGGCGAACCCATCTCGCCGGAAGGCGTCGCGCATACTATTTTTGTCGTGCCCGTCCGGGCTTGCGCCAGGTCAAACGATTGCTGCACAAATGAATTTTTGTATGCCGCATGTCTATGCGAATGCGCTTTCGGCGAAAAAAAACCCGCGATCGACGCGGGTTTTTTCCTGCCTGGGTTCGGCGAGATTACTTGCCGGAAGCCTTCTTGGCGGCCTTGACCGTGGCGCTGGTGGCAGCGGCGATGTTGGTCTGGGTCAGGTCGGTCACTTGCTGGGCGGCCTTGCGCATGTTGTCGAAGGCCGAGTTGGCGGCGGCGATGGCGCTTTGCACGGCGGCGACGGCAACATCAGAACCGGCCGGGGCAGACTTGGCGGCCTTTTCCAGCATGCCGGTGACGTTCTTCTGGAATTCGCCGAACTGGGCTTCAACCATCTTGCTGACTTGCTCTTGCAGCTGGGTCGAGATTTCGTAGACCGACTTGCCATAGGCGACCGCCTTCTCGACACCCGGCTGGGCCAGGGATGCCTGGATGGAGACGGCTTCCTTGACATCCTTGGCACCCATCAGGGCCTTGGCGCTGGAGGCGGAATCTTCGAGAACCGAACGGGCGGTTTCGAGGTTCAGGCTGGCGATACGCTCGGCGGAAGCCAGGGCGGTGTTGGCGACAGCCAGCAGGGAATCGACGGCAGCTTTGTTGGCGGCGGCGAATTGTTCGGGATTGATAGACATCGGAAGCTCCTTGCGAATGAAATTAATAATTACGACGGTGGGATTGTAACAATGTTCGTTGGATATTGTTGCATTGCAACATGGGTTTGTATTGACTTGGGTCAACTCGTTTGCGGTTTTTGCTGAATCGGCATGGCGTCAGCACGTCGTTGTAAACAAACGAATGTTTTTCAGATATGCGCTCAGCTTGAGCTATTGGGCGTGCAGTACGCTTGCATGCTGCGATGCAGCAGTGCCCCGAACCGGTGCCCAGGCCAGTTACGATTATTTGGTTGCGGGCAGCGGAGCGATACGCCGATGCGCAAGGGCAAAGGGCAAAGAGATTCTGTGCGGTTTTCCGCACTAATTTTGCCCGGTATCCGGAAAGTCGCACGGCCAGTGTCCGCTATTTCCTCGATTTAATCGTCAAATCAGTGGCTTATGTTAGTTGGCGGCCTGGCATGTGTTGTGCGAGATCCAACTGTCCGCATTGCGGCCTTATTGAATCCGGAGGAGACACCATGCAAAAAAACACACCCCTTGCCCTCGTCGCTGCGCTGGGCCTCGCCGCCCCGCTGGCCGCACAGGCCCAGACGCCCGACGTCGTCCGTCTCGGCAACCTGAAGTTCGCCCACTACGGCGCCGTGTCCTACATGAAGGAGGCCTGCGGCAAGTACAACCTGAAGGTCGAGGAGCGCATGTTCCCGAAGGGGCCGGATATCATGCCGGCCATCGTCGCCGGCGAGATCGACATCGCCGCGCTGGCTTCCGACGGCGCCATTTCCGGCCGCGCCAACGGTGTGCCGATCTATACCGTGGCCGGCTTCGCCAAGGGTGGGGCGCGCATCGTCGCCGGTGTCGACAGCGGCATCAAGTCGCTGGCCGACATGAAGGGCAAGAAGGTCGGCGTCACCCGTGGCGGCGCCCACGAGTTGCTGCTCTATGCGGAACTGGAAAAGGCCGGCCTGACCTGGTCGGACAAGCCGGGCAAGGATGTGCAGATCGTCTTCCTGGCGTTCGCCGACCTCAACCAGGCGCTGGCCGCCAAGCAGATCGACGCCATGTGCCAGTCCGAGCCGCAGTCGTCGCAGGCGCTCAACAAGAAATTCGGCGTCGAGATCATGAAGCCGTACTCGACCAAGATGGGGGAACCGGTCCGCCTGCTGGTGATGACCGAGAAGATGTACAACGAGAAGAAGGATGTCGCGCAACGCCTGATGAAGTGCTTCGTCGAGACCACCGCCCTGTTCAACAAGGACAGGGCGCTGGCCGACAAGTATGTGCGCGAGCAGATGTTCAAGGGCCAGATCACCTCGCAGGATTTCAAGGATGCGATGGACAACGCCGACTACACCTACGACGTCACGTTGGAGCATGTCGACATCACCACCGAGTTCATGAACAAGTACGGCGTCGGGCGCATGGCCAAGCCGCCGAAGGCCGCCGAATGGGTCAAGCTCGACCTGTTGCAGAAGGCCAAGGCCGACCTGAAGGTGAAGTGAGCCGGCCATGCAGAAACTGAAATCCTTTGCTCATGGCGCGCTGGTACCGGTGCTGATCCTGATCCTGTGGGAAGTCTGCTCGCGGGCCGGCCTGTTCTCAGCGGTGGTGATGCCGGCGCCGTCCGCAGTCGCCGCCAAGTGGTGGGCCTACCTGCTGCCAGCCCAGGCGCCGGAGGAAGGCCAGAGCACCCTGAACTGGCTGTTGTCCGGCGAGATGCTGCACGATGCCTATTCCAGCCTGTTCCGCGTCATCGCCGGTTTCCTGATCGGCGCCGGCCTGGCGCTGCCGCTCGGCCTGATGATGGGTGCCAGCCAGCGGGTCTATGCCCTGTTCAATCCGCTGATGCAGATCCTGCGGCCGATTCCGCCCATCGCCTACATCCCGCTGGCCATCCTGTGGTTCGGCCTGGGCAACCCGCCGTCCTTCTTCCTGATCGCCATCGGCGCCTTCTTCCCGGTGCTGATGAACACCATCGCCGGCGTGCGCCAGGTGGACGGCATCTACCTGCGGGCGGCGCGCAACCTCGGCGTCAGTCAATGGACGATGTTCACCCGCGTCATCCTGCCCGCCGCCACGCCCTACATCCTGGCCGGTGTGCGCATCGGCATCGGCACCGCCTTCATCGTGGTCATTGTCTCCGAAATGATCGCGGTCAATGACGGCCTCGGCTTCCGTATCCTGGAAGCCCGCGAGTTCATGTGGTCGGACAAGATCATCGCCGGCATGATCACCATCGGCCTCCTGGGCCTGGCCATCGATACCGCGGTCAGCCGCCTGAACAACCATCTGCTGCGCTGGCATCGCGGCCTGGAGCACTGACATGAGCTTCGTCAGATTCCTGCCCGCCCTGCTGCTCGTGGCGGCCAGCATGGCGCAGGCCCAGTTGCGCGTCGTGCAGATCGCCCCACTGTCCGGCCCGCTCGCCGGAACCGGCAAGCAGCTCCAGCAGGGCGCTCAGTTGGCCTTCAACGAGGCCAATGCTGCCGGCGGTGTGAACGGCCAGAAAATCGTCTTCGAGACGCTGGACGACACCTACAAGGCCGAGGAGACCGTGCGCCTGGGGCGCGAAGTCGCCAAGCGGCCGGAGAAGCCGGTGGCCCTGCTCGGCCTGGTCGGCACCGGCAACCTTGCGGCCTTGATCAAGGAAGGGGTGGTCGACGACATCGGCGTGCCGGTCATCGGTGTGCGCACCGGCGCCAGCTCCCTGCGTCAGCCGGGGCATCCGCTGGTCTACCACCTGCGGGCCTCGTATTCCGCCGAGGTGGAGAAGCTGGTCGAGGTGGCGAGCACCATCGGCAACACGCGTTTCGGCGTCATGTACCAGAACGATCCCTTCGGCCAAGATGGATTGCAGGCGGTGCAGCGCGCCCTCGACAAGCGCAAGCTGCCGCTGCTCGCCAATGCCGGCTACGAGAAGAACACGACCAAGGTCGAGGCGGCGGTGGAAACCCTGCTCAAGGCGCCCGACCTGCAGGCCATCGTGTTGATCTCCAACAGCCAGGCGACGGCCGCCTTCGTCAAGGCCTACCGCGAAAAGGGCGGACTGGCGCAGCTCT
>DATGXM010000578.1:0-7911 GCA_035298985.1 Azonexus sp.
TCTCTTTCCAGGTGGCCACCGACGACCAGGCCGAAACCGACCGGCTCTGGAACGCGATCGTCGGCAACGGTGGCGAAGAGAGCGCCTGCGGCTGGTGCAAAGACAAATGGGGCCTGTCGTGGCAGATCACGCCGCGCGCCCTGATGGCGGCGATCGCCGATCCCGACCGCGCGGCGGCCAAGCGCGCTTTCACTGCGATGATGCAGATGGGCAAGATCGACATCGCGGCCATCGAAGCGGCCCGCCGCGGCTGAGGCGGATCCGCATCCGCTGGCTGGGGGCGAGCGCCGTGATGGCCGCAAGGCAAGACTCTGCGCACCAGGTCGTTGTCTTCGACCGGGGCAGTGCACAGCTGTCGCGTTTCCGGTAAGGCCGCTGCGTCGCTGGGCGGCGTTCGTTCCGGGCCGGGCGGAAATTCGATGGCGAACTCGGAGCCGGTTGCCGGCGACGGACGGACGCTGATCTCCAGCCCCGGCAATGGCGCGGTTTCCGGCGGCCGTGCCGCCTTAGATCAACGGCGTGCAGCCCCCGCGGCGAGCCTTGGCCGCAGCTGCCCGGCTATCGCCCGCGTGGCTTGGCCGGCGCCTTGCGGGGCCCGCCGGCGGGCCGGGAACCTGGGCGGGCAGCGGGGCGGGGTGCCGGGCGGCGGGCGGGTTTGTCCGGGAAATCGTCGAAGCCGACCCAGTTGCTGGGTGCGCCCTTGCCGCCGCCGGTGCGCACCTTCGGCTTCTTGGACTTGGCCGGGGCAGCCGCCGGGCCGGTCGCCGGCACGCGGTGGGTCGGTTCGAAGCCGGGTTCCTCGTCGCGACTCAGGCTGGTCTTGAGCAGGGTTTCGATGGCGCCGAGCAGCGGGGCCTCGTCGGCGCAGACCAGGGAAATCGCTTCGCCGCTGGCGCCGGCGCGGCCGGTGCGGCCGATGCGGTGGATGTAGTCCTCGGCGACCAGCGGCAAGTCGAAATTGACCACCTGCGGCAGGTCGTCGATATCGAGGCCGCGCGCGGCGACGTCGGTGGCGACCAGGATTTCCACGGCGCCGGCCTTGAAGGCTTCGAGGGCCTTGAGGCGGGAGGCCTGCGGGCGGTCGCCGTGGATGGTGTCGGCGGAAATCTTCTTAGCTTGCAGGCGGCCGACCAGTTCGTCGCAGCCCTTCTTGGTCTTCACGAACACCAGCACCTGGCCCCAGCCCCGGTCCTTGCGCATGAACAGGAAGAGGTCGGTCTTGCGCTTCTTGTCGCAGGGCACGACCCATTGGGTGACGGTCTTGGCGGCGGTATTGCGCGGGCTGACCTCGATGGACAGCGGGTCGCGCAGGCGGGTCGTGGCCATGCGGCGAATCTCGTCGGAGAAGGTGGCCGAGAAGAGCAGGGTCTGGCGCTTCTTGGGCAGGGCCTGGAACACGATGTCGAGGTCGTCGGCAAAGCCGAGGTCGAGCATGCGGTCGGCTTCATCGAGGACCAGGGTCTCTACTTGGCGCAGCTTGACGGCATTCTTGGTGAACAAGTCGATCAGCCGGCCCGGCGTGGCGACCAGGATATCGACGCCGCGGCGCAGGCGCATCATCTGCGGGTTGATGCTGACCCCGCCGTAGGCCGCGTAGCAGCTGACGGCCAGGTGCTCACCGTACTGGCGGAAGCTGCTCATGACCTGTTCGGCCAGTTCGCGCGTCGGCACCAGCACCAGGGCGCGGATGCTGTTGCTGGCCACGGCTTCTTCGCTTTCACTCAGGCGTTGCAGCAGCGGCAGGGCGAAGCCGGCGGTCTTGCCGGTGCCGGTCTGCGCCGCCGCCATCAGGTCGCGCCCGGCCAGCACGGCCGGAATGGCTTGCGCCTGGACCGGCGTCGGGGTCTGGTAGCCGAGGGTGTCGAGGGCCTGGAGTAGCGGCGCCGAAAGGCCGAGCTGGGAGAAGGACATGGCGGTGGGGGGCGAATGCGAAAGGCCGGATTTTACCCCGCCGACTACCGGCTAATGCTCGAAACGGTAATCGGCGGCCGGTACGGTCCGCCAGTCGCTGCAACCGTCCAATTCCAGCACCTGGGTGTGGAACTTGAGGATGGTCGTGCGGTGGCCGACGCTGATCACCGTCGTCTGCGTGTCGAGCAGCTGGTTGTAGAGATTGGTTTCGTTGGCGATGTCGAGGGCGCTGGTCGCTTCGTCGAGGATGGCGAAGCGGGGCCTGGTCAGCAGCAGGCGGGCGAAGGCCAGGCGCTGCTGCTCGCCGACCGACAGCAATTTCGGCCAGTCCAGTTCGACATCGAGGCCGCCGACGCGGTGGGCGAGGTTGGGCAGGCTGACCCGCTCCAGCGCGGCGAGCAGGTCGTCGTCGGAGACCGGTAGCGCAGCATTCGGATAGAGCAGCTGGCTGCGCAGGCTGCCGAGCACCATGTACGGCTGTTGCGGCAGGAAGAGCATGTCCTGTGGCGCCGGGCGCCGGATGGTGCCGGTGCCGGCGTACCACAGCCCGGCCACGGCACGCAGCAGCGAGCTTTTGCCGCTGCCGCTCTCGCCGACGATAAGCAGGCTTTGGCCGGGTTTGACGGTCAGTGTCAGGTTCTGGATCAGGACGCGCTCGCCGTCGGGGGTGAGCAGGGTCAGGTCGTCGATTTCCAGGTGTGGCGCCTCGGCCGTGTCGATGGTGTCGCCGCGGCGCTGTTCTTCACCGGGATTGGCCGACAGGCATTTGGCCAGCATGTCGAGGCGGTCGATGCCGGCGGCGAAGCGACTGAGGCCCTCGAAATTCTCGATGATCAGCGAAATGGCGCCGAGCACGGCGGCGAAGGCGCCGGCTGCCTGTACCGCCCGGCCGACCTCCATTTCGCCGGACAGCACGTTGTCGGCGATGATGGCGCTGGGGATGACCAGGGTGAGCAGGAAATAGCCCTGCTGGAACAGGTTGAGCCAGAACTGGGCACGCACCAGCTGCTTGAAATTGCTGAAAGCCGCGCCGAAGCGACGTTTGACCTGGCCGAGTTCGAGCGCCTCGCCGCGATAGAAAGCGATCGACTCGGCGTTTTCGCGCACCCGGACCAGGCTGAAGCGGAAATCGGCCTCGCGCCGCAATTGATTGAAATTGAGGCTCATCAGCCGCTGGCCGAAGACGAAAACGACCACGCAGGTGCCTATCGACGCGTAGAAAACCAGGAAATAGACCAGTTCGTGCGAAATCGACCACAGGACCGTGCTGAAGGCAATCAACTGCAAGGTGGAACTGACGATGATGAGCAGGAAATAGAGCGAACGCTGCGTGAAGGTCGATATGTCCTCGGCCATCCGCTGGTCCGGATTGTCGATGGCGAGGTTGGCGTTCAGTTCGTAGAAATGCCGGTTGCCGAAGTAGCGGTCGAGAAAACGCCCGGTCAGCCAGCGTCGCCAGTAGATGCCCAGCGTGTCGCGGACGAAAAAGTAGAAGGCATAGACCGGGATCGCAAAGGCGAGCAGCCCGAGGCAGAGCTTGATCGAGTTCCAGAAGCGATCCTCGTCCTGCGCCGCCAGCGCCGAGGTGAATTCCCCGGTCTGCTCGTTGAAGAGGACGGCAAAATGCGTCTGCCCGAACAGCAGGATCACCAGCAGGGCGATCAGCCCCCATGCCCGCCACTTGTCCTCGTGCCGCCAGTAGGGCGTGGCGAGAGCCCAGAAGCGTTTCCACAGCTGGAGATTGGACGGGGTCATGGTCGGCCGGCGGGTTCGGTGATTCGTCGGTTTCTCGGGAAAAGCGCAGGGCTGGGCGGCAGCGGGAACCTTACCGTGCGGCAAGGCCGCCGTCCGCCGTTTCATTCACACGGGATGTTTTACACCTCGCCATGCGGCCGCGCAAGCCGGAGCGGATCGCCGCGGCGGGCGATCAGGCGGTCAGGAGAATTTTTTCTGGTGCGCTTCGACGGCGCGCAGGCGGGCTGCCTGCAGGCGGTCCATGACCGCTCCGGACAGTGCTTCGCCATCGTCGACGACTTGGGCCAGAGCATGCGCTTCCAGTGCCTTCAGGCGGGCCATCAGCAGGCGGACCCGTGCCGTTTCGGAGATCGCGATGGCGGCAGCATCGCCGTCATCGTGGTCGGCATCCTTGACCAGCCGCGGACGGCTGTAGAACTGGTGCAGCGCCAGGTCATCGTAATCGGAATGGCCTTCGTCGTTCTGCTCGGCATTGCGCTCGGCGCTGCGGGCCGGGGTGCCGTCTCCGGATCTCGCCTTCTTGACCAGTGCCAACTGATGACGCTCGGTGCGCGACAACAGCGTGGCGGCAATCGCCACCTTTTTGGCATGCTTGATTTTCTTGGCCGAACTGAGCTTGGCCGCCGGATTGAGCGGTGCCAGCAGTTCGGTGACCGGCGCCGGCATCGGAATCGGGGTGATGGTCACATCGGCGTGCGTCGCCGTGGCGTCGACGAACGAAACCGCTTCGTCGGATATTTGATCCGACGCCTGAACCGACAACGAGAAGAGCGTAGCGAAGGCTACGGCGAACAAACGGCGCACAACATGAATCCAGAATGGAACCGTCTATATTTTAGCATCTGCCGGCAGTTTCTGCCGGCTCCACGTGGCCCGCGGGGTCAGCGACGCTGCAGCACGACGCCGCATTCCAGATGGTGCGTATAGGGGAACTGGTCGAATACCGCGGAGGCAGCGATCCGGTGGGTGTCGTTCAAGGCCGCCACATTGTGGCGCAGCGTGTCCTGATTGCAGGAAATGTACAGGATGCGGTCGAAATGGCGGGCCAGTTCGACCGTGGCGTCGTCGAGGCCGGCGCGGGGCGGGTCGACGAACAGCGTGGCCTGGCGGAAAGCGTCGAGGTCGATGTCCTTCAGGCGCTGGAACTGTTCGCGGCCGGCCAGGGCGGCGCTGAATTCCTCGGCCGACATGCGGGCCAGGGCGATGTTTTTGATGCCGTTGGCGGCCATGTTGTACTGCGCGGCATGCACGGACGTCTTGCTGACCTCGGTGGCCAGCACCCGGTCGAACAGCGGGGCCAGGGCCATGGTGAAATTGCCGTTGCCGCAATACAGCTCGACCAGATTGCCGCCGAAGCCGGCCGCCTGCTGGCAGGCCCAGGCGAGCATCTGGCGATTCACCCCGGCGTTGGGCTGGGTGAAACTGCCTTCGACCTGCTGGTATTTCAGCCGGCGGCCGTTCAGCTCAAATTCCTCGAGCAGCCAGTCACGGTCGAGGACGACCTTCTGGCCGCGGCTACGGCCGATCAACTGCACGCCCAGTTCGGCGGCGAGTTCACGGGCGGCGGCTTCCCAGGCGTCGTCGAGCGGACGGTGGTAGATCAGGGTGATCATCAGCTCGCCGCTCAGCGTGGCGAGGAAATTGACCTGAAACAGCCGGCGGCGCAGCGCTTCGTTGGGGATCAGGCCTTTCTTCAGGCGCGGCATGAGCGCGCAGATGGCTTCCGCCGCCGGCGGGAAGGTGGCGAGCCGGATTTTCTGCTTGGGATCGTCCGGGTCCGACATCGTGTAGTCGAGGCCGTCGCCGTCGTGCCAGATACCGAATTCGGCGCGCATGCGGTAATGCAGCGGCTCGGAAGCATGCACGGCCGTGCCGCTGACCCCGAATTCGGCAAAGTTCTGTTCGAATCCGGCCAGCTTGGCGGCAAGCTGGGCGGGATAGTCGGCGATATCGAAGGTGGGCAGCGGCATTTTTCTACAGGAAACGAGACGGTTGGGCGGCGAAATTTCCGGTAGCGCCGCACAAGGAGGGCGAAATATACGCCGGTCTGCCCCCGAACGGGAGATGCTTGCTCAGCGCATGCGTTGCCGCAACCAGGCGCTGCTTTGGTCGACGGCGATGGACAGGGCGAGCATGGCGATGATGACGGTCGATGCCTGCGCGTAGTGGAACAGCGACAGCTCGAAATAGAGCAGCTGGCCGAGGCCGCCGGCCCCGACAAAACCGAGGATGGCCGCCATGCGGATATTCATTTCCCAGCGGTATAGCGTGTAGGCGATCAATTGCGGCGCGGCGCCGGGTAGCGTGCCGTAGAGAAAGGCGATGCCGCTGCCGGCGCCGCTCAGGCGCAGCGCCCGGCTGGGGTGCTGCGGCGCATTGGCAAGCGCCTCGGCGTACAGCCGGCCGAGGACGCCGGCCGTGTGCAGCGCGAGGGCCAATGCGCCGGCGAAGGGGCCGAGGCCGACTGCCAGCGCAGTGATCGTCGCCCAGACCAGTTCAGGCACCGAGCGCAGGGTGTTGAGCAGGAAGCTGAACGGGGCGCGCGGCCGGGGCAGGGCGAGGAGCAGGCCGGCGCCGGCGGCGAGCAGCGTGCCGACGACGGAAATGGCCAGCGTTTCCCAGACGCCCTTGCCGACGCGGGCCAGCCAGTCGGCGGAGAGGTCGGGCGGGAAGAAGCTGGCAGCGAATTCGCCTATGCTGCGCGCCGCGTCGGCCGTGAATAGTTCGCCGAAACCGAGGACGAGCAGGCGGAAGCTGGCGATGATGCCGGCGGTCAGGCCCGACGCTACCAGCAGGCTGCGCCAGCCGAAGGGCGAGGGCCGCTTGGCCGGCGGCGTGTCGATGGCGCGGCGCAGCCAGCCGGACAAGCCGTCGGCGGCAAAGACCAGCACCATGAAGGCGAGCAGGATGCTGGCCGCCTCGCCGCCGTTGAGCATCTTCATTGCCTGGTCCATCAGCTGGCCGAGGCCGCCGGCCCCGACGAAGCCCATGACCACCGAGGCGCGGATGGCGCATTCCCAGCGATAGACCGTGTACGAGGCCAGTTCCTTGGAGGCTTGCGGCAGCAGCCCGTAGAGGATGGCCAGCGAGCGGCCGGCGCCGCTCTGGCGCAGCGCCCGGGCCGGCAGGGCATCGGCCGATTCCAGGATTTCGGCATAGACCTTGGCCAGCATGCCGCCGTAGGTCAGGCCGAGGGCCAGTACGCCGGCCGCCGGGCCGAGGCCGAAGACGCGCACGAAAACGAGTGCCCAGACCAGTTCCGGAATGCCGCGCAGGATGGTGAGCAGGCTGCGGGTAAGCGGATTGAGCGCCGGCTTTTCGCGTCCGGCAGCGGTCGCCAGATAGGCCAGCGGCACGGCGAGCACGAAAGCCAGCAGCATGCCGGCCGTAGCGATGGCCAGGGTTTCCAGCGTCGCCTGGCCGAGAAAGCCGAGGAATTCGGTGCCGGTTTCCGGCGGCAGGAAGCCGGCCAGGAAATGGCCGATGACCTTCAGGTTGCCCGGATCGAACAAGACACCGGGTTGAACCTGGGCTGCCTGGAACAAGGGCCAGAGGACGACGAGCGCGGTCAGGGCGCCGAGCAGGCGGCCACGGGCGGCCGGGTCGCGGAATTGCATATTAATCACTAACCGCCGTCATTCCCGCGAAGGCGGGAATCCAGAAGTGCCTGTGCAGTTTTATCCGCCGCATTGGATTCCCGCCTACGAGCAAAGGAAGTCCCTGTGGGACGCGGGAATGACGGAGCGTAGGTCAACAACATGCCGCGCGAGTTGCCGCATCGTTGGCTGCGGCGGGCAACAGGAAGTGCGGCTCGTGGGCTTGCACCGGCAATTCGGCTCCCTCGCTGGCGTAGAGCTCGTGCAGCAAGGGCATGCCGACCTGGTCGGCCGGCAGGTCGAAGGCGATGCGTCCGGCCTTGACGCCGACGATGCGCGAGAAATTGCCGAGAGCCAGATCGACGGCGTGCAGGCTGGCGACCAGCGTGGCGTTGCGGGCTGCGGCGTCGGCGATGAGCAGACGGATAGTGGCCAGGGCCAGCGCCGGGTCGAGGGCGGAGACCGGCTCGTCGGCGAGGATCAGTTGCGGTTGCTGGTAGAGCACGCGGGCGATGCCGACGCGCTGCAACTGGCCGCCGGAGAGCTGGTCGCAACGCACGAACAGCTTGTCGGCGAGGTCGAGGCGAGCCAGCGCGTCGCGGGCGCCGGCCAGGTCGAGGGGGTAGAGCAGCGAGGCCAGCGACTTCCA